>JBAQYH010000118.1:0-1625 GCA_049299935.1 Methylobacter sp.
GGGGAAAGCCGGTGTTTTCGTAATGGTAGGTTTTGCTGGTGCCGTAGGGATAGGTGACGGAGGCGAGGTTATTGTTGGCGTCGTAGGCGTAGCGGTACACGCCTACGGCCGGATCGGTCAGGGTGCTGATGCGGCTGTTGCTGTCGTAGGTGAGGTTTAATTGGCGGCCGAAGGGGTCGGTGACTTGGATTAGCAGGTCGGTTGCGGGTGCAATGGTTGTGGCTGTCGAGGCATCGCTGTAGACAAGCGTTTGCGTGAGGCCGGTGCTGTCGGCGATGGATACCAATTTGCCTGCGGCGTTGTAGGTTTCTACCGAATTGTCAGCGGTAGTGTAATGCCAGCCGGTGCGAACGTTTGCGCTGTCTTTGAGTTCTTCGAGACGGTCAGGCACATCGGCATCGGTGATCCAAACGCCCGCGCTTTGCTGGAAGTTATATTCTTTGCCGTCATTTCGGCGGATCGTTACCCAGGTGCCGAAGGATTGCACGGTGCTGGACCGGGTATAGGCATGAGTCCAGCCTGCGCCTAAGGTGGAGCCTTTGTCGGTCGTGCTGGCGTTGTAATAGCGGTCGAAGGTCAGGCCGAATGCGCCGTTCGGAAAATCGGTCTCGTGTTGCCATTTGTTGCCGGTACCGGCGTTAATGGGGTTGCCTTGGTCGATACAGGTACCGCCATTGCTTTTAGGCGGTATCTCACAACTGCTGGTAATTGCATTTCTTACTAGGGGGCCACAAGCAGGGGCGTTTATGCAGGATGTGCCTGAAAGAGTTCCTCCATATGGACAACTATATTTTGTAGATAATCCCCATACCCTAATTAATCTTCCATTTCTATACAATATGCAATTGTTTCCATCCATAGTTATAGTGTTATTTTCAGATGCCTCATTTAGCCAGTTAAACTGCACTATGCAGGCTGCCATTTCATCCACAACAAAAGACGCTCCAACCTGATATAAGAGCGTTGCAGGGATTGTTTCAGCAATAACAAGTTCAGAAACGGAAAATAAAAACAAAAATACAATTATTCTGTGCATAGGAAAAACCTTTGGTTATTGCGCAAACACGTGGCATAGCGAATAACAGTCAAAAATCATCCTAAATAGAAAATGTCGTGCCATGCTTATGAATTATCAATTTGATACAAACAGCTGAAAGTGTGTCCTAGCTAGCAACACGGAATACAAATCGATGGGGTCAGATAAATTGATTACTTAGCCCACTGAATGCCGAGCAGTAAAATCTGACATGCTGATTGAACGACTTAAGCGACGGCCGCATTGTGGCTTAAAAAATCACCTCTGTATGCCAGCCAAAGCTGAACTTTTTGTAAGCCTGAAGCTGCAAGTAATCCAAATTGGATATAGCTGCTTTTATGAGTTGTAAATGATGGGCTGAGATTTCTTTATGGCGGGTAGAAGATGACATATTTGTCGGCCAGATGGCCCTGCTCGTCTTTAAAATAGAGAGGTATTACCGAACGGTTTTATCACTCTCTGAACGATTGCTCGCACCCTTAGCTGTTTGTTTTACTTAGTATTTGGTTAAAATAACTTCTCGAAATCACTATTCTTGGCCGTCAAGCCGTTCGTACTGAGCGTGTCGAAGCATGATCGGCTTGACGCG
>JBAQYH010000119.1:0-3761 GCA_049299935.1 Methylobacter sp.
GGCTATGGTTATTCAGCCTATTGGTTTGCCAGGGCGGTCGGCCCAAAAGGCCGGGTGATTTGCACCGATGCCGATTTTCTCAACCAGGAGAAAGCCGGGCAATACCTCAGTGCCGCCGGTTTATGGGATCGGATCGATTTTCGGGCCGGCATGGCTCAGGACGTTTTTGCCCAGACCGAGGGATTGTTCTACATCTGCTATAACGATGTCGACAAGGGCGATTATCCTGAAATTTGGAAGCTGGCTAAAGACAGGATCCGTCCCGGCGGGCTTTATATCGCCGATAATGTACTGTGGCGCGGCCGGGTGGCGGTGGAAAACCCTACCGATATTTTCCCCGGTTGGACTGAGGCCGTTATTGAGCATAACGACTTAATTTTTAATGACCCTGAATTTGATGCTTTTATTAATCCGACCCGTGATGGCGTAATCGTCGCAAGAAAGAAGGCCGAATAAAAAAAGATACTCCTTCCATCTAAATAGCATTATGCTACTGCCTCAAATCAATGAGTCATGAGGATTTACTATGCCCTATACCCAAGATATTGTAGAGGAACTGAACATTCTGGTCCGCTACAACCTGTCCACCACGCAAGAAGGAATAAAGGTACATAAAACCGCTTCACCGGAAACCATTGCCGCGACCCACCGGCTATTCGAAAAAGGCTTGGTATCGCAGGAAGACGGGGGCTACCTGACAAATCTCGGCCTTGAAACTGCGAAACAGGCTCAAGCAGTCCTTGATATACTCAGGCCGATTTAACATCATTGTTACGGTTACATCACCAATCTGTCTGGAACAGATTGGCATTTACCTGAAGGGCGTCAGGCAGGACAGCCTGACGTGACAAATCTGTCTGGAACAGATTTGCATTCACCTGAAGGGCGTCAGGCAGGACAGCCTGACGTGAAACCGTAAGGCAATAAAAAAGGCTTAGCGACAACATCGCTAAGCCTTTTTGCTTATTGTGAAGCCTTCAACCTAAAAGCCGCAACAGTCCACGAAAGACACGAAATAAATCAAAACAGTGTATTGATTTATTTACCCTTTGGGTGAGGGTCTACAGTTTTGCATCTCTTTGAAAATTTTCGTGCTTTTCGTGTTTTTCGTGGACGAAATGATTTTTCCAGGCTCAATCAAGCGGCTAGTTCAACAGCCGCTCTTAATTTTTTCATCGCATTTTGTTCCAATTGCCTGATTCTCTCGGCAGAGACATTGTAGCGCTCGGCAAGCTCATGCAATGTGGCTTTCTTCTCCACCAGCCAGCGGCTTGAAAGAATATCCTGGCTGCGCTCGTCCAGCTCCGCCATCGCATCCGCCAATAAATCCTGCTCATGGCCTTCCCAATCGGAATTCTCAAGCAGTACCGCTGGATCGGCGCCGTGCTGATGAAGATAACTGGCCGGAGCCACATAGCTTTCTTCCGCCGATTCATCAACCGGCATATCGAACGACATATCCCGGCTGTCCAGGCGTTTTTCCATTTCGTAAACAATGCTCACATCGACATCAAGATCTTTGGCAATCGCCACGGCTTCGTCATTGGATAACCAGCCCAAATCCTGTTTGGATTTACGCAGGTTAAAAAACAGTTTGCGCTGCGCCTTGGTTGTGGCAACTTTTACGATGCCCCAATTCTTGATCACATACTCGTGAATCTCGGCTTTAATCCAGTGCACGGCGAAAGAAACCAAGCGTACACCGACATCAGGATCGAAACGCTTAACGGCTTTCATCAAGCCGATATTGCCTTCCTGAATAATATCCGGCATAGACAAGCCATAACCGCTATAGCCTCTGGCAACGTGAATCACAAAGCGCAAATTGGTCATAACCAATTCACGTGCGGCTTCCAAATCGCCGTCGTCTCTAAATCTTATAGCTAACTCGCGTTCCTGTTCTACTGTCAATTTAGGCATTTGCCTGACGACATTTAAATAGGCATCGAATGTTCCAACCGATAAATTAATAGGCAAAGCTAATGCGTTACTCATTGAAACCCCCTGGTAAAAAACTTTTTTGAATTCTAGCACTCTCCAACAAAGAGTGCTAATAAATTTCTACTCTGGTTTTAATTGCCGAAGCTGGAAATGGAGCACGATCCATGATCCCACCACCCCCAGCACCGATGAAATGAGTAACAATGCCAATGTTTCAGTAAAACCCAAAAACAGCACATGAAAACCGTCATCATAAAGCATGGAAAGCTTTTCGACGGGCTGTTTTAAAATCAGCATGATCGTTGTGACAATAAACCATGCCGTCACGCCGGAAAAAAAGCCAATCCAAAAACCGCTGTATAAAAACGGCCGATGAATAAAACCATTGGTCGCCCCGACCAGCTTAGCGATCACGACTTCATCGCGGCGGTTATGCAACTCCAAACGTATGGTATTGGCCGTGATAAACAGCACTCCGGCACCCAGTAACAAGCTTAATATAGTAACGCCGCGCCGCGCCACTTCCATAATGGATTGCAAGCGCTTAACCCATTGCATATCCATCTGGGCAAAATCAACTTCGGCCGACCGCTTAAAATCATCAACCAAAGCTTCAAGTGCCTGTTCGTTTTCCAATGAATTTTTGGGCAACACCTGAATGACAAACGGTAACGGATTTTTTTCCAGGGCTTTTACTGCTTCACCGAAACCGCTGTATGACTGAAACTCTGCCAGCGCTTGGTCCTTGGTAATTAATTTAACTTCCTGAATGTCGGGATTTTGCCTGATGCTGTTTGCAAACTTGTTTGCCCTTGCCTCTGAAATTTCATCTTTAAGAAATAATGAGATTTGATTGCTGGCCTCCAAATTGCCTGCCAACTGCTGAAGATTCGCGACCAGGATATAAAAGCCGCTGGAGAGTGAAATCGCAATCGCCAAAACGACTATCGTCATTGCGGTAGAAAACCGCGACGCGACTAATCGTCCAAGACTTGAAAACAACGCATGCGCATGAAGATTCCGATGAGCATGGAATTTATCGACAAAATTACCGCCGGAAATTTTGGTTTGCCAGCGCGGTTCCTGTTTAGCCGGTTTTTTGTTAACGTGTTTCATGATTTAACTCTCAACCAGTTGACCGTGATCCAGCTTTAATATCCGATGGTCCATTTGGGCAATCAATGAAATGTCATGCGAAGCAATCAATACGGTGACCCCGACCTGTTGGAACTGCTCAAACAAATGCATGATTTCAGCGGACAGTTCAGGATCGAGATTTCCGGTCGGCTCGTCAGCCACTATCAACGGCGGTTTATTAACCACCGCACGGGCAATCCCGACCCGCTGCTGCTCACCGCCGGATAAAACAACAGGATATTTTCTTTCTTTGCCTAATAAACCGACTTTATCCAATGCCGCCCGCACCCTGCGGGAAACTTCATGATGTCCGTAACCTGCTATCACCAACGGCAATGCCACGTTGTCAAAAACCGTTCTATCCTGTAGCAGCTTGTAATCCTGGAAAATCAAACCTACTTTCCTGCGTATAAAAGGAACCTGTCTATCCTTGGCCAAGTTAAGATTTTGACCGTCCAATAAAACCTGGCCGCGGGTGCAGCGCTCAATGACGGCAATCAATTTCAATAACGTGCTTTTTCCGGCCCCTGAATGCCCTGTCAGAAAAGCCATTTCACCACGCTCCAAATGAAAACTGACATTACGCAAGACATCACCCGCTCCAGGGTACCGCATACTGACATTATCGAACTTTAACATAGGTTTTTTTGCACTATTCAGCAGTTAAAACAATAGAACACGGA
>JBAQYH010000120.1:0-5585 GCA_049299935.1 Methylobacter sp.
CGTTTATCTGTGTATATCTGTGGCTAACTGATTTATTTTGGTTAAACGATTAAACGCACCGAACGCGAGCGACATCTCCGGTAACAGCCCAGCTCCATCAGTTTTGCGAGAAATAACAAGCTGGGGCAGACAACTCCACAAGATCCAGCACATTCAATTTAATCGCCAGTCGCGTTAATTCAATATCGCTGGCAACACCGAGCTTGCCTTTGATCAGATAATGACAATTGCAAACGGTTTTCGGGCTGATGTTAAGGATTTGGGCAATTTCGTCGTTGCTGCGCCCATCGACCAGCAAGCGCAGTATCTCGAATTCCCGCACCGTCAATGTCTCCAGCGCGATGCGCTCGCTACCGAGCTTTTCCAGAGCCAAGGCCTGGGCAATATCGGCGCTCAACGTGTGTCGGCCGGCATACACCTCGTATATCGCCCGTAACAACTCCTCGGGCGGACTGCTTTTGGTCACGTAGCCCAAGGCACCGGCTCGCATGGCCTGGGCAGCAAAACCGGGGTTTTGATGCATGCTGAACACCAGGATTTTGGCATCGGCACGGCGTTGTTTGATGCGGGCAATCAGCTCCAGACCGCTGCTGCCGGGCAGGGAAATATCGGTAATCACCAAATCCGACTGGAACTCCTTAAACAACCGATAAGCCTCTGCGCTATCGCCCGCTTCCGCAACCACTTGCAAACCGGGCTGTTTTGCCAGCAATGCGCGGTAGCCTTCGCGGACGATCGCGTGGTCGTCGACCAGCAGAATGTTGATCATGCGTTTGCCTCAGTAACCGCAGTCATCGGCAACCGGACTTCAACAATCAGGCCGTGGGGTTCTGCAATCGCCAAACCCAGTTGTCCGTGCAAGGCGGCAACGCGTTCTCGGATGCCTAATAAGCCGATACCGGCGGCATCGGCAAACGGCAATTGCGTGGCAACACCATCGTCTTTGACTGTCAAAATTGCCGCCTCCGGGCTGATGGTCAGGCTAATACTGACGCTGGATGCCGCCGCATGTTTGGCGATATTGGTCAGGCACTCCTGGGCGATCCGAAACAACGTGACCGCCTGCGCTTCCCGCAATGGTGCGCAATCGCCGTTGATGGTCAAGCGATAGCGGGTCTTGCCGCCACGTCCATTCCAGCCTGCTACCAGGCTGTTGAGACTGGCGGCCAAGCCTAGTTCGTCGAACTCAGCGGGGCGCAGCCGGCCAAGCAGGTCGCGTACGCCGTCCAGCATATGCGCGGTAATGCGGCTGATGTGATCGGCTTCATCGATCAAGCCGGGACATTGCTGCGCCGCCGTTTGCTTGATGGACGCAGCAACGGCGTTGATAGCAGCCAGACATTGGCCGAACTCATCGTGCAGTTCCCTGGCCAAATAACGGCGCTCTTCTTCCTGGAGATTGATTAATTTCACGACCAGCTTTTGCCGCTCTTCCAGCAATTGCTGCTGACTGGTCGCCAGCTGGTTGATCGCTGCGGCAATGCGCTGCCATTCATTCAGTTCAAACGGCGGCAGGCGGTAAGCCAGGCGGCCTGTTTCCATGTCTTCCAATCCGGCGACGATGGTTTGCGCCGGTTGCAAGGCCCTGCTGATGCTCAGATAAACCAGCAGGCAAACCGCCGAAACCGTAACGGTAGACAGCGCCATCAGGCTGCGGATTTTATTCCAGGCTTCCGCTATTTCCAGCTCGGCGCTAGGCGTCACCGTTAGCGAGCCGTAAACCCGTCCACGCGACACAATCGAGCGCGCGGCTTGCCAACCGGGATTGAAAATCCGCCGGTAAACCGTTTCAAAGCCAGTCGGCCAATCGGCCTCTATCGGTTTTGCGCCGGTGCAAACACTGTGTGACCTCGCCTTATCGGCAGCCGCATAAGCGACGCATATGCCGGGCTGATTGCCGGTTTGTTTCCATAATTCGAAATCCGGAAACGGATTGGTATGGCCTATGCCGGCCTCGATCAGCATCAGCTGGGACTCCAGTTGCTTGCCCAGCCCATCGGCTATCTGCTTTGTCGTTTGTTCGGCCTGCCGGTGGCTTTGGTACAGCGCATAGGATGCGATCACCAGCAAGCACAGCAAGGCAACCATTGCGATACGGTACAGCAAATGCAGTTGTAGATTCATGGTATGCCTGTGTGGGTAAATCCCGGTACGTTGCATTCTAATGGTCGGCAACCGCGCTGAAAAGCCATCGCCTGACACGCGGGCAATTTGCCCGTGTTTTGCGGGCAAATATCAGGTTACCGGACAGGCTAGAAAGCCTAAGATGAAGCTACCGAAACAACTCTAATTTAGGAGCTATCAATATGATTGAAACCGTCAATATAACCAAAATCATCGCCCTGCCAAGTGATAAAGCATGGCAGGCGATCGCTCAAATCGGCGGACTTGAGCGCTGGTTTCCGGTGATTACCGTTTGCCATGTGGCGGGCAGCGGCGCGGGCGCAACACGCACCATGACCTTGACCAGCGGCGAGGAAATTATCGATCGAATCGAAGCCATCGATCATCAGACAAGGCGTTTTCAGTACGACCGCATCAAATCGCCTTTTCCAGTCAATCGTTATCGGGGAACCGTCGACGTTTGCAAAATCGGCCCGGATTCCAGTGAAATCAGCTGGTCTGTCGAGATCGATGTGGACGAAGATCAACGCGATGAATTAACCGGCTTTATAAAACAGGCTCTAAGCGAAGGTATCGACGGCTTGGAACGCGATTTACTGTCATCGCCGACTTCCCATCAAATATAGGAGTTAGCCCATGAACATCAATAAATTTGCTCTTCTCATTTTAGTCTTTAGCGCCTTGCTAACCAATGCAGCCCATGCCGCGACGCGGATTGCCGTGCTTGATTTCGAGCTAAACGACATCACCTCCCTGCCGAATACGCCGGCAGAACAGCAACGAACCGCATCAATGGCGCCCTTATTGACCAAGGCATTAAGCCAAATAGACGGTTACGAAATTGTTCCCGTCGACGCCGGCATGCAAAAAGCCGCAAATAGCAGTTTTGGCTATCTGTTTCGTTTTCACGACTTAGCGGCGCAGTTAGGCCGGCAACTCGGCGCCGACTGGATAATCGTCAGCCAGCACAGCAAACCCAGTTTTCTGTTTTCATATTTATGGGTTTATTTGATCGACGTTAAAAAACAGACAGCCGCCGCCCGCTACGACATCGAGCTGAAAGGCAACCATGAGAAAGTGACCCAACACGGGATTGCGTCATTGACAAGGAAAATTCAGGCCACTATTTCCAATCTGAACGAAAAATAGATTGAAACATTTTTTAGGAACTGATGTTACGTATTGTCCACGAAAAGCACGAAAGGCACGAAAAATTAGCAACGTAGCTACGTGGACGGAATAAACCGGTTCAAACGATAGCGAGAACCGGCGTTTCCAACCTACATCCGAGTCATTCGGGCATTCATTCCAAATGGCGATCTTGAACAGACTTGTTGTATATACTCATCACAGATCAAAATTCGGCACCTTTGCTCCCTCTCCTGCTGGAGAGGGTTGGGGTGAGGAGATTCAAAAAACCGAATTTTGAAGTGCAAACGGTATAACGTGAGCGCCGAAGCATGGGAACGATGTGCTTTAACTATTTTCGTGCTTTTCGTGGACGACGGTTTTTTTATCATGTGCGTAACATCAGTTAGTATTATCTGAAATTCCAATACTTACTTTCCGTCTGGCGCATCCCCTGCACTACCCAGGTATTATTTTCGACATTTACGGTAATCGCGCCGCTGTGTGCGCTATTTAGCCATTGCGCATCGACTTGCCGATAGCGCACCAGAACATCCTTATGAGGATGGCCGAATTGATTTTTATAGCCTGCCGGAATCAACACGTACTCAGGCTGTATAGCCTGCAAAAAACCGGCTGTCGATGAAGTCTTGCTGCCGTGATGCGGCGAGACGAGCACATCGGCTTTTAATCCCTCGCCGTAGGTCTCGACCAACCAGGATTCTGCCGCGGCTTCTATGTCGCCGGTCAACAAAACCGCACCGTGTTTCGACTCGATTTTCAGCACGCAGGAATTGTCGTTGTCGGAAACAAACGCCTGTTGAGGAGCTAACATCGTAAATTTGACTTCATCCCATAGCCACGACTGGCCTGCCGCACAGTGAATCGGCACATACCCATTTAGCTGCTGCGGGACACTGGTCAATACTTGTTCGGTGGCGATGCCGCGCATTAACGATGCCGCGCCGCCGATGTGATCGTTATCGCCGTGGCTGATGACTAGGCTGTCGATTTTGGCTATGCCTTGCGAGCGCAAAAAAGGCAGCAGCACGCTCTGCCCCATATCGCTTTGCTCGGAAAATTTCGCGCCGGTATCGTAAACCAGCAGATGATGACGGGTTTGCACGACGGCTGATAGGCCTTGCCCGACGTCCAACAGGGTCATGTTGATGGCGCCGGTTTCGGGTCGTTTTGCATCGGTAAATACCAGCGGCAAAAACATCGCCGCACTCAACCACCGCGCAGGAATCCCGGCCGGAGCAAGCAACAACAGCACACCCGGCACGGCGAAAAGCAAAGCCCAATACGAGGGCGGCGCATGATTGATCGACGTCATGGGCATTTTTGCCAAACGCGTCAATAGCCACCATAAACCTTGCAGCACAGGATCTATCAACAAGAACAGCTTACCGGCCAATGCTGGTGCAATAAACATGATGATGACAGCCAGCAGCGACAACGGCACGACCAGCAGACTAATGACCGGCACGGCGACCAGATTAGCCAGCGGCGCAATCAGTGAAACCTGCTGGAAAAACAACAACAGCAACGGCGACAAACCCACCGACGTGACCCAGTGCAATTTTATTGCGGTCCAAATAGGCCCAAGCTTGCCTAAGCGGCCGGATACCGCATACACAATCAGGCTCACGGCGAGGAACGACAACCAGAATCCCGCCGCTAAAACCGCTAACGGATCGAGTATCAATACCGCGAACAGTGCGGTGGCTAAGGTATTAAAAGGGCGGCTGTTACGTTGCAGAATAATGGCAATCATCGCGATAGCCAGCATAACCACGGAACGCTGGGTAGGCACCGAAAAACCGGCCAGCCCCGAGTAAAAAATAGCAACCAGCACAGCCGAAACTGCCGCCGCCTTTTGCGGCGGACAGGCGAGTAATCCCGTCCGCGCCCACAATTTCAACACCAGATAATAAACCAGCCCGGCAATCAAACCGATATGCGAGCCGGAAATCACCACCAGATGCGTCGTGCCGGTTTTGCGAAAAACCTCCCATTGCTGCCCAGTGATGCCGTTGCCGTCGCCGATAGTCAGTGCCTTTATCAATGCAAGACTGGGGCTGTTGTCCAATAGGCTTGAGAGCCGGTCGGTGATGATCTGCCGCAAGACGGCAATGCTGCACCAGGCCGAATCGCGGTCCAGCAAAACCGGCTTTGGATTTGACCGCACATAGCCTGTCGCACCGATGCCTTCGGTAAATAGCCAGCGTTCGTAATCGAAGCCGCCGGAGTTTAAATTACCGTGGACGCGCTTCAATTTAACGGTAAACGTCCAATGTTGTCCGGCCTTGATGGATTGGTCCGGGTAATAC
>JBAQYH010000121.1:0-2674 GCA_049299935.1 Methylobacter sp.
GCATCGGTCAGCGAATAAGCGCGGCTGGTGACGTCGCCGTTCGCCAGCGCAATCGGCACGCGGATATGCGCCCCGGCCCGATAGCCAGGCAGCGGCTCGCCGTCGGCATGGCGCAGTTCGTAAGCGCGAATGCGCGGCGTCAGTTGCCGAATCCCGGTAATGGTCAACGGCAATGCGCCGCTACCCAAAACGCCGGGCGCTTGCCGTGCCACCACCGCCGGTTGTTGTTGGCGAGCTTGAACGAGCAGCGCTTCGACTTCGTTCCGGCTGTAGCGTGGCGTGATGTACTTGGGGCAATTCCAGTCGAAGGCTTCGACTTGGATAACGATGCCGCGCTCGACCGGAGCGCGAAAGTCGGGCGATTCCAGTTTCGCCAGCAATGTCGGCTCGGTGCGTTCGTCCACCGCTCGCGCCCGACCCCAGATTTTCAGGCGCCGCCGTTGCGGATAGTCCATCAGCAGCAAACTAACCCGGTCGTCGCCGCGCAGATTGCCTACCGAAATGTATTGGCGGTTGCCGCTGAAATCGGCGTAACCCACGGTACGGTCATCCAACACTTTCAGGAATCCCACCGGCCCGCCGCGATGCTGCACATAGGGCCAGCCGGTTTGACTCACCGTGGCTTGATAAAAGCTGTCGCGCTCGGCAATAAAAGCTTGCTCGGCAGCGCCCAGCGCCACCTCCTCGGCCTCGCCGAGCTCGGCCGCCCGGTACGCCATGCGGCTGCCCATTTCGGTTTGTACTGCCTGCACGTCGGGGGTGAAACTGATTTTAGCAAAAGCGCGGGCCATGATCTTGCTCCTGGTTGGGTTTGAGACATTGGCGGTTACTGTGACACAGCCGCCAGCCGCGTTGAATAGCCATAATCTGCAATAGTTTATTCCATTCAATGCAAGAATCCGGGCGCAAGTCCGTCTTTGAACTTGGCCCGGCTGTAGGCGTTCACCTCCCCCTTTGGAAAAGGGGGATCGAGGGGGATTTATTATTTAAAAATCTCCCCTACCCCCTCTTTTTCAAAGAGGGGGACTGAACGTTTACGCCCGGTTCACTATTAGGCCGCCTGTTTTAGCCCCACCTTCGGAAAGTCGATGCTGACCCGGCTGGCCTTGCCCAGGATATTGGTCATTATGTTCATGCCGACGTGGGTGATCACCTCGACGATGTCCGCCTCGCTGAAACCGGCGTCACTCATGGCCTGCAACTCGGCGTTGGTGACCTCGCCCTTGTGCTCGACCAGGGCGCGGGCGAATTTAACCGCCACCGCCGCCTTGGCGTCCTGGCTGGAACCGGCCCGGTTGGCTTCGATTTCCGCCCCGTTCAAACCGGCTTTGCGGCCGATGGCGGTGTGTGCGGACAGGCAGTATTCGCATTCGTTCTGTTGGGCCAGCGCCAGCGCGATGCGTTCGCGGGTGGCGGCGTCCAGCGAACCGTGGTTGGCGATGTGATGCAAGCCGAGGAAGGCTTTCAATGCATCCGGCGAGTGGGCGAACACCCGCAAGAAATTAGGCACCATGCCCAACTGGCTTTGAATCGCATCCAACAGGCTGAGTTGTTCGGTGTTGGCGCTTTCGTTGCTAACGGTAGTAATACGGCTCATGATAGTTCTCCAAATAATGAAAGGGTTTGTTAGTCGCCTGGGTGAAATTCAGCAGGCGGGTATAGTGTGTCGTATTGCAAAAAAATAAAGAATAACCTAAATTATCAATTTACTATTCCGATAACTGGAACTATCAATGAGTCGTCTCCATTTAATGAGCGTGTATGTCGCGGTGGTCGAGGCCGAAGGCTTTGCCGGCGGCGCTCGCAAGCTACACATGTCGCCACCGGCCGTGACGCGTGCGGTTGCGGCCTTGGAAGAGCGATTGGGCGTTAAATTGCTGAACCGCACCACCCGTTACGTGCGGATGACCGAGGCCGGCCAGAAATACTACGAGGACGCCAAACACATCATCGCCTTGGCCGATGAAGCCGACAACGCAGTGCTGGGCATCAACGCCGAACCGCGCGGCCAACTCACCGTCACCGCCTCGGTTTTGTTCGGCCGCATGTACGTGATGCCCGGCATCGTCGAGTATTTGCGCCGTTACCCGGCGGTGGAAGTCAACGCAGTGTTCGTCGACCGGGTAGTCAACATGCTGGAGGAAGGCGTGGATATGGCGATCCGCATCGGCGATTTGCCGGATTCGTCGTACCGGGCGCTACGGGTCGGCGCGGTGCGGCGAGTGGTGTGCGCGTCGCCCGGCTATTTGGCGGCACGCGGCATCCCGCAAGTGCCGGAAGATTTAGCGGCGCACGACATCATCCTGGCGCGGGGCTTAAATCCCGTCAACGAGATGCGCTTTCTGCGCGACGGCCTGCCGCAGACGGTCAAGTTACAACCGATATTGAGCGTCAGCGACAACGACTCGGCGGCTGGCGCGGCGCTGGCTGGCCTAGGCATCACCCGCTTGCTGTCCTACCAAATTGCCGAGCCGCTACAGGCTGGCAAACTGAAAATCGTGCTCAGCGAGTTCGAAAGCCCGCCGGTGCCGATCCACATCCTGCACCGCGAAGGCCGCCACTCGTCGGCTAAAATCCGTTCGTTCGTCGATATGATGGCAGAGCGTTTGCGGGCGGAGTTATCGCTGAATTGATCGGTTTAGAAAGGATAGGGGACATCCACTAGCCTCAATAC
>JBAQYH010000122.1:0-1761 GCA_049299935.1 Methylobacter sp.
TCCGTGTTCTATAGAGCATACGCTGAGTAGTTACTGTTTTATTAAAGCCATGTCCACTAAAATAGAAACGTAACCACTGCTTTCAAATGCCCGGCATCTATGACGGGCATTGCAAGCATGGAACTCAAGCCTTCTACAAGGGCGCCGCTTGAGCTGTTCCTGACAACCGGAACTCCGGTCAGCCATACCCTGCCCAACAGCCCCTCGCCTTTGCGGACCGAGATGGTTTCAAACATTTCCGCCAGCTCATCGTTTTGTTTGCTGTATCCCGCCTGGCATACCAAGTGCCGGCCGCTTTCATCCGGCACCCAGATCTGTATGCGTTCGGCAATCGGCGTAGCTTTGGCCGACAGAAAGGTCATGATGTAAACTTGGTTTGCAACCGCTGAAACCGGGATACCCAGCGCTGTGGTTATCCCGGCTTTTCTGGCATCCGGGCTTCTGGCAAAAGCAGCCGATAACCCAAGATCCTCTATCAGCACCGGCATGCCTGTCGCCCATACCTGTCCGGGTAAACCGGCCCCTCGGGTGAATTTTATTTTTCGGGAGATGTCCTCGAAATCGTCCAACGTACCGTAATATCCGTCAATAACAGCCAGCTCAGTATTATCCTCCAAACTGTTGCTCCATACTTCGATGGCGCCTGTATGATGCTGATCGTCCCCGCACAAAAAAACCACCACGGCCATTATAAATTCGCCTGAAAAAACAGGTATCGCAATGCCGCAGGTTAAACCGGCTTTTTTGGCCGATTTTGTCCGCTTGAAATAAGAATGATCGAATTCCGTTAATACCATAGGATGACCTGCGGCCCATGCCTTGCCGGGCAATCCTTCATCATAGGCGAAGGACTCCTTTTCGCTGGCGACGCGAAACTCATTCAAGGAGCCGTACAGTCCGGCGCTAAACTCCAACCGGGTGCGATCTTTTGTCGGTATCCAAATTTCCGTTACCTTAATAAATGTTTTCATATTGAATGGCTCAGTTTAGACATAACCGGAAGACCTGGGAATTAATAATTACCCAAGTGACAAGCAGGTTTTATGCCGTGTTGCAGCGACATATAAAGCGGGCGCTTTGATGCAGCCGTCCCTGCATTAAAAGAACTCAATTGGTGCAGCACCCGGAAAAGCCGCACACATTCGATGCGTTATATCCAAAAACCGGACCATCCTTGTTGCATAATAGACAGAAGGTAAGTAATTGTATTTGTTAAACAAGCTTTCCGGTAAAAACCAAATTACAATTTTGGCATAACGATTGCTGTCCAATACCACAGAGACTCCCGTCGCGGAGCACCAAAAAATCCTGGGTTCAACGGCGAGCCCTGATGACAAAGGCGTCTAACCAAACCGAATGCATCAGGCATTCCGTTTGGCGGCGCCTTTTTTTTTGCTCGATTGAAAGCGGATTTGCACAGATGAACAGCAGGTTACATCAATTCTTTGCAGCCCCCTTTGGAGAGCATAAACCTCGCGCAACGTAATGTTTTATCAGTGTTTATCTGTGACCGGCAAAATTATCATCTACACTGAATATAGAAATATTTACTACCTGATGTTACGCACAGATAGTTTTTGTCCTGTTTGTCGCGTTGCATGGATGTAGTGCGTAGGATAATGCACTCAACTCGTGGCGCAGCGCGCCTTTAACTGCATTCCCACGCAGCGCGTGGGAACGAGAAAAAACGAAGAAAATCGGCCGCTGGTAGGAACCCAATCCCGTATGCCGCGCCGAGTACCGGAGCTTTCACCGGGAACA
>JBAQYH010000123.1:0-3659 GCA_049299935.1 Methylobacter sp.
GAGTTGATGGGAGTGACTTTTTATTGTCATCTGTATCGGCTGTTTGACGAAGTGCTGGCTGATGAACCGGAAGTACGCGACCGATTCAAAGAATTGCTCGATGAAATTACCATCGATGAAGTGGCGCATGTCGGACAGCGAAGAAATTTTATCGGCCCGATAGGCATCAAAGTATCAAAATGGCTGGTTAAACCTATTTATACGTTGTTCTTTAATGATATTCCTGAAGTTGGACAATTGTTTAACGTTGAGCGGATGATTAAAGACGGCATCGCTTTTGATTTTAATGAATTACCTGAGTATATGATTGAACGCAGTTGGATTCCTTCATACTGCAAAGCTTAAATAAACCGCTACCGCCATGAAGATATTTATCAAGTATTAATGGGTTGAAATGGAAAATTTCGCAAAAGATTTTGTATCGATTCTGCAATATCTGCTTCCCGGCTTTGTTTCTGCTTGGGTTTTTTATGGTTTAACCTCGTATCCGAAACCCTCTCAGTTCGAACGGGTTGTTCAGGCAATGATTTTTACCTTATTTACCCAGGCCTCTATCAACATTGTTGCATTTATCCTGAAATGGATAGGTAATTATTGGTCGGTTGCTAATTGGAGCGAATCGTCTAGTTTAATCTGGTCGATAATCATTGCGTTGTTTTTTGGCCTTATATTTTCTTATTTTGCTAATAACGATAAGTTACATAAATTCTTTAGAGACAAGCGGGTAACCCATCAAACATCATTTCCATCTGAATGGTTTAGTGTTTTTCTTGATCCAACCTTTGTAGTGTTGCATTTTAACGATGAACGGAGACTTTACGGATGGCCAGTTGAATGGCCATCCGAACCGACCAAGGGTCATTTTGTAATTGCTGATCCTTCATGGCTACTTGATAATGGTGAGGAACAACGCATTACTGGGGTAAAAAATATGCTGATTAATGTCAATGATGTTAAGTGGATTGAATTTTTAGAGAAAACTTGGGAGAACAACGATGAAGAAAGAGTCTAATCCGCCGCCGCCTCGGATGCAAGATAACACTAGAACAGAAGCCTTAAATTGTAATCCACCAGCGCCAATGAATGTACGACCTGCGCCGCCGCCGCCGCCGCCCAAAAAAGAGGGTTAACTGTGCTTACGCTGGATGGGATTACAATCCCGTCCAGTTATGTTTTGCCTTGAACCTTTCGCCTTGAACCTTGTACCTGATTTTCTATGTTTTTAATTCCAGATCCCGTAGTCCGCTTCTTTCACCGCATGGCGTCTCCGCCGCATTTTTACACGTTCAGCCAGCGCTTGATGCCGTGGCTGGTGGTTATCTTTCTGCTGTTAACGGCAGCAGGCTTATACGGCGGCTTGTATCTTGCGCCAGCCGATTACCAGCAGGGCGATAGCTACCGCATTATCTATATCCATGTGCCCAGCGCCTGGATGTCGTTGTTTATTTACGTGGTCATGGCAATTGCCGGAGCCATAGGCTTGGTCTGGCGCATCAAATTGGCGGAGATCGTGGCAATCAGCAGCGCGCCGGTTGGTGCAAGCTTTACCTTTATCGCGCTGGTGACCGGTTCCTTGTGGGGCAAACCGATGTGGGGAACCTGGTGGGTCTGGGATGCCCGGTTAACGTCCGAATTGATATTGCTGTTCTTGTATCTCGGCGTCATCGGACTTTACGGCGCGATAGACGACAAGCGCACCGCGTCCAGGGCCGTGGCGATTTTGGCCTTGGTCGGCGTGGTCAATATCCCGATCATTCATTATTCCGTCGAGTGGTGGAATACGCTGCATCAGGGCCCTACGGTAACCAAAATGGATAAGCCGTCGATTCATGTCAGCATGTTGATACCGCTGTTGCTGATGGCGGTAGCGTTCAAGTTTTATTACCTGATCGCGATGTTGCAGCGGGCGCGGACCGAATTGTTGCTGCGCGAACGTAATGCCCAGTGGGTTAAGGTCATGATCTCGGAGTCAAAATAATGACGATGCAGGAATTTTTCGCAATGGGCGGCTATGCCTTTTATGTCTGGACCTCTTACGGCCTGACTTTAATCGTGCTGCTTGCCAATATTATTATCCCGGTGGCGCAACGCAGACAGTTTTTACGCGCCCTGGCGCTCAAGCAAAAACGGCAATAAATCATGAAACCAGCCAGAAAACAGCGTTTAATGTTGATCGGCCTGATGGTCATCGGAGCGGGGCTTGCCACGGGGTTCGCGCTTAAGTCCTTTAATGAAAATTTGATGTACTTTTTTTCGACCACCGATGTCGTGGAAGGCAAGGCTCCCAAAGACACCTTGTTTCGCCTGGGCGGCATGGTCATTAAAGGTTCTGTGGAAAGGCCGAATGACGGCTTGATGGTACGCTTTAAATTGACCGATTTCAGCAAGGATGTGACTGTCGAATATACGGGCATCCTGCCGGACTTGTTCAGGGAAGGCCAGGGTATCGTTGCGCACGGCAGGTTAAATGAACAGGGCGTGTTTATTGCCGAAGAAGTGTTGGCCAAGCATGATGAAAATTACATGCCGCCGGAAGTAAAAGACAGTTTAAAAAACCAGCCGGCACCCGTTGCAGGCCCAAAATCATGATTGCAGAACTGGGGCATTTTTCGCTGATTCTGGCCCTGTGCATGGCCGTTGTTTTAGGGATGCTGCCGATTATCGGCGCTTCCCGATCCATATCCGGCTGGATCGCGGTGGCAAGACCCGCCGCATTCGGGCAGCTGTTATTCATGGCCGTCTCCTACGGCTGTTTGACCTATGGCTTCCTGACCCATGATTTTTCCGTGGCCTATGTCGCCAGTAACTCCAATACCGCATTGCCGGTTTTGTATCTGGTTTCCGGAGTATGGGGAGCACATGAAGGCTCGTTATTACTTTGGGCGTTGATTTTATCCTGCTGGACGGGCTTGGTTGCGCTGTTCAGCCGCAATATTCCCGATGCGACCGTAGCCCGTGTTTTAGGCGTGATGGGGCTGGTCTCTATCGGTTTTATCCTGTTTTTATTGCTGACCTCCAATCCGTTTGAACGGCTGTTTCCTGCACCGCTGGAAGGTCGTGACTTGAACCCCTTGTTGCAGGATCCGGGTCTGGCGATACATCCGCCGATGCTTTATATGGGCTATGTCGGCTTTTCGGTGGCGTTCGCTTTTGCGATTGCGGCGTTGCTCGAAGGCCGTCTGGATGCGGCCTGGGCGCGCTGGTCGAGGCCCTGGACCAACATCGCCTGGATGTTTTTAACTATCGGCATCGCCTTGGGCAGCTGGTGGGCTTATTACGAACTGGGCTGGGGCGGCTGGTGGTTTTGGGACCCGGTCGAAAACGCCTCATTCATGCCTTGGCTGGTCGGCACCGCATTGATTCATTCGTTGGCCGCCACCGAAAAGCGCGGCGTGTTCAAGACCTGGACGGTATTGTTGGCGATTTTTGCATTTTCGTTAAGCTTGCTCGGTACCTTCCTGGTGCGTTCCGGCGTATTGACTTCGGTACATGCGTTTGCCAGCGATCCGGCAAGAGGTTTGTTTATCCTGGTATTTCTGGCGGTCGTGGTAGGCGGATCGTTATTGTTGTATGCGATAAGAGCGCCCTATGTCAAAAGCAGCGCGACCTTTGAACTGGTATCCAAAGAGTCAGTGATATTGCTGAACAATGTGCTGCTG
>JBAQYH010000124.1:0-3602 GCA_049299935.1 Methylobacter sp.
CTACTGTCTTGAAACTTGGGTCCACTATATCGAAGCCGGAGCGAAATACTTCAGCGATTCAATTGTTGCCAAAAACACTAAAATGAGGAAGAAAGGCCAATTCGATTCATTTCTGTAAATTTCAGGCAGATCATATCTCCGGCCGGGGTCCCGCCTCCAATCACCCAAATAGGTTGATACCTGTGCTTTTCAAGCATTTCCTGAAAAGCATCCAAGGCTGTGGCACCGACCTTTGCCCTTAGTCCATACCCGACAAACACCCAGCCTCTTTTGTCAACATATGAAAGATCAACTGGCTGAGTGATGATATTTAACACGGTAATAAGATACAATTGCCCACTGTAATAAGAGGCTGGTGCTTGTTTCAGGTCGTACTTGTTCCAAGAGAGAGGAAATTCATTTGCCGGGCCGGTTCTTCCATAAAGCCACAAAACGTCATCCGGTGTGCCATCCTGATCAAACCGGGAAAAGCCGACAAAGATGTCGCCGTCCTTGAGATAATCCTCCGGCTTCACAATCATGTGGGTTTTGAGCGTCGTCATCCTGACATCGCCGCTCCATTCTGACTGACCAAAACAGAATTGCACAGGCTCGCTGAGCACGGTCATGATGACTCCATTTTTTTCGGTTGTGGTGAATTCAATCGCTCCTGCAATACCCGACAAGCATAACAAGATGGGCATCCAAAACAACCCAATAGTTCGACGATAAAACTTAGCCACCATATTACCTCCTTAAAGATTTAAAGCATGAATGCGGTTTATCGAATGGTTACGTAGATGGTAACGCGGATGCGATAAGATCATCTATTAAGGCAAAGCATCATAGATGGTTGGGTTAACAGCATTGCCGTTAACCCAATATTTTCACTACGCAGCTTAAAGATTTGGAACATTAATCCGCTTTATCGAATAGCCATACCAAAAAACGGGAACAGCTACTCCATTGGCCAAAATCCATGCGGATGCATCAGCGACGGAAATCCCTGGTGCAGCCGCCTTGATTGCCGCATATAGTCCAGCCACATGCGGGGCTGCCGCAGAAGTCCCGCAAGCAGGTGAAACAGTACCTCCTCCAATATTCGAAGAAGTTATGGGGCAGCCAGGCGCGAACAACATAGGCGCATCCACCATGGTTGGATTGATGACATCCGACTCCCCGGAAATTTGGTCGCGCGTATCATAAGTGGCAGCAACTTTGATTACCCTGGGAACGCACGACGGCCACGTAATGTAGCCGCGCTGAGCATAATTACCGGATGCCGCCACGACGGGGATTCTGAGAGAGTTGAGCTGTGTAACGGCATCTTCAAACGCTTGGAAAACACCCGAACAAGTCGAAGAATACATCATATTTGGATCTCCGAGACTAAGGTTTGCGGTTACTTCACCGGAAGTAACATTAGTTGCCAATGCTTGCATTCCCGCGATAATATCATTGCTCAAAGCGACCAAATCACTACCTAGTTGCGAGTGTACTTTGACCGCAATAATCGAAGCATCCGGTGCCATGCCGCTTAGTCCATTCCAACCACGCCTCCCGGCGGCAATGCCCGCAACATACAGCATTTTCAATCAATAACAATTACAAAAGTTATAGTTCTGCTCTTCCAATAAAAAACAATTATAAATCAAATGTCGTCTACACTTAAGTATTGATGCTTAATGTTTGGAGAATAAAATGAAAGCCTACTCATACGATTTAAGAGTTAGAATCAATAATTTCTCTTTGATGCACACGATTCGAGAAACGGCGGAAATTTTTAGCGTAAGTCCAAGTACCGTTCATCTATTTAGGAAACTATTTACTGAAACAGGCAGTTTAAACCCGCGTGCCCCTTTATATGATCGCCCATATTTAATTACGCCAGCAGGTGAAACATTTTTGCAGCTTCTGTTAGCACAAGAAGTTGACCTAACGCTTGAAGAGATTCGCTATCGTTACGAGAACGCTTTCGGAATACTGGTTAGCATGGGAACTATGTATAACACACTGGAACGGTTAAATTTTTCGCGCAAAAAGAAAACTTTCTCTGATCCAAAGAAAAGCAGTGCTGAAGTTGAGGAAAAATATTTCGAAAAATTAGAAACTATAGCCCCTGAAAAACGTTTTTATTTAGATGAAACAGGCTCTTGCTTGAATATGACGCCGCTCTATGGCCGTTCATATCAAGGTGAGCGAGTCTATGACAGCAGACCTACCAGTCCAGGCACAAGAGTTAATACTATTGCCGTTTTAACAAAAGAAGGTATAAAAGCCCAATACAACTACACATGCTCCTTGAACACCAAGGTGTTTATTTGTTATTTGGCAGCATTTGTATTGCCAATTATGATTGATGGGGAAACATTAATAATGGACAACCATCCAGTGCATCGCGCAAAAGAAGTCCAAGAGTTTTTAAACAAAAATAAAGTTAATTATCTTTTTACTCCAGCTTATTCGCCAGAGCTTAATCCGTTAGAAGAAGCATTTTCAAAAGTCAAGCAATACATTAAAAAGCAGAAAGCGAGAACAGTAAGTAATCTTTTAAATGTTATTGAAGCCGCTCTTAATATTATTACCAAGAATGATGTAATTGGGTATTTTAATCACGCTGCTCAATATTAATTAACAATATAATATATCTGGTGCTGAGAACGCAGTACATTGATCTGAGTTGAAAACGCTGTAGGTGCCATGAAAACATCCAGTGCTGAGAGAAGTCGGGCAATTAGCAGATGAACCTATCATCCCCAATGGGCTATCGCCGTTGGCGTTTGGTGATGGGCAAAGAGTGGTATAGCCTGATCCCGGAGCCGCCCCAAAACATGCCTCATAAACGATTTTCGGTTGGCCCGCCGAATTTTGAAGAAAGGGATGAGTCTTTTCAAAACCCGAGTCTAATACTGCAATACTTTGCCCGTTTGCAGTGTAGCCCTTGTTCCATGCTTGCGGCATATTGATCCAAGGCATACTCTCGGCCAATTGTGGTACGGCCACTCCTTTATTGAGCGTAACACCCTGAATACGGGGGTCGGGATTTTGATAAAGTTGCTCCAAAGCAGCAACCGAGATGCGAGCGGAGGAGCTGGCAATTCCACCGAAATCCTGTGCCAGCATTACGGCATCGGGATTTAAGGCCGAAAAAATATCAGTGAAAGTCTTTCGGATTGTTGCAACTTGCGATCGCCATGCTTTGACGGGCAACTTGCCGCTTTGAGGCGAATAGGCAGCCGGGCGTCGTAAATCAATAATTACGTCGGCATACCCGTTTTTTCGTGCGGTATCCAGTACCTCGGCATCGAGTTTGACAGGTTCTGCGGGGATCGCATTCACCAAGCGGATGGCACGCACATCGCCATGCTCCTTGAGGGCAAACAGTCCTTCCTTATTGACGCGCAACTGGATTGTGGGTTGTAGCGTTTCTGGCTTGCCGATATTGGCTTTCAAGCTTGCCAGATTAGAAATGCTTCCCGGAGGCAAGGAATCGAGAAACTTTGGAAGTTTTGATTTTATTTCAACAAGTTGATCACTTGATTGCTTATGGATAGTTTTACCATCCGGGGCAATATCGAAATCGAGGTTCTCCAGATTCGAGGTGATTTCGACATCAGCGAAAC
>JBAQYH010000125.1:0-5430 GCA_049299935.1 Methylobacter sp.
AAACAGGAACATGAATCGCCCGATATTATTTGCCGGATTAATACCCCTGATTTCGGCAATCCAATAGATGCCAAAGCCCTGCTGGAAACGGCGCAATCAGGAGACTGGTTCGGTAAAGCCGACAGCCTTCGCGCCTATCATATGTATAAATGGCCGATCATTGATGAAGTCTCGATAGCCGCAAGCAAACCGCAAACAGAAGAACCCGAGCGGCAAGCCGTCCGGCAACAACTTATAGAATCAACCTGCATAAAAACGGCAACGCAAATCATCCGCCAACGCCGCAGCGCGCAACAGTTTGACGGCAAAATGCCTCCGATGCCACAAACCGATTTTTATCGGATACTGGCCGCCGTTATGCCGACCACAGCCGCATTCGAACTGTGGCGCTGGCCGCCGAAGATCCACCTGTTTATTTTCGTCCATCGCGTTGAGGGATTAGCCCCCGGCATCTATGCGCTGTCGAGACATAACGATGCCCTTGAACCATTGCTGGCCGCAACCTTGGCTGAGTTTGACTGGAAGAAAGTATCCGAGGAAATTCCGCTTTATCATTTGTATTCAGGTGATTGCAGGCAGATCGCCAAAACGCTGTCCTGCCATCAACCCATCGCCAGCGACAGCGCCTTCAGCCTGGGCATGGTTGCAGAATTTGGCGAAACCATCGAAGCTGCACCATGGCTTTACCGCCGCTTGTTCTGGGAATGCGGCCTGATAGGCCAAACACTGTATCTGGAAGCGGAAGCGGCGGGCATTCGTGGCACCGGTATCGGCTGTTACTTTGATGACAGTGTGCATGAGATTTTGGGTGTCAAGGACAATAAATTCCAAAGCCTCTATCATTTCACCGTGGGCAAACCGCTGGAAGACAATCGACTGGAAACGTTACCGGCTTATGGGCATTTGGACGGTGTAGTGTAGGCAATCAACTGGCAGAGGTATTGGGATTAATAAAGGTAGTAAAATGCGGTGAACGAAGAGAAAATCATCGTTTGCTATTGATGCTGCGAGCCACTAGTTTTTGTTTTTTGAAATTTAGCAGGAAGTTTGTCAAGAACCCAGCCATCTATCCGGGTATTATCCCGGAAGATAGGTCCTCCGACCTCGCCCCCCGTCGAAATTTATTGGTGGAGGGCCTGGGAGTTGCTCATTAAGGCAATGTAACATTCACCAATTTGACGATAGTCTATAAAAATTTGATTCACAAGGGAAGCTATGACTACTCTAATATCTTGGCTTGGAGTCGATTCAAGGCAAGCAGGCTCAATCTATTTGGCAAGTGATAGCAGACTAACTTGGGGAGATTCAAGTTCTTGGGATGCTGGGAAAAAATTATTTGCAGCTAGAAACATGCCAGAAATTTTTGGGTACTGTGGAGACGTAACGTTTCCAACACAGGTTTTGGCTCAATTTTGTGAGCAAATTGACTCAGGAACTGTATTCTCAAACAATGATTCTTTTGAACGGAAGCTAGAAATTGCTTATGCCTGCATAGACCAAAGTTTTACAACATATCCTAAAAAAAACTTAGGGGATGAATTCCAGATACTTTATGTGTCGCGGGTCGGAATAGGAATGGGAGCCGAGTTTTTTGCAGGCGCTATTTCTTGGGAAAGATCAAAAAACAACTTGGAGGCAATAATACTGCCGATGCCGAAAAGATCGAGCCTAATTAAGGGAATTGGCACAGGTAGTCAATCTATTGAGGATTGGTACTACCGCTGGAAAACTTCTGATGTTCAAAACACGAGTCGAAGTGTATTTGGGGCATTCTGTGACTCACTTGAAAGTGGGAATGACCCGATGAGCGGGGGAGCTCCACAGCTCATAGGTCTATATCGAATCGGTCAACCAAAAGTATTTGGTGTTATATGGCATGGTCAACGATATTTATCCGGTTCGTTAGTCTCAAATGATGTCAAATTGAATGATGTAGAATGGAGGAATAGTAGATTCGAAATTTGCGACCCGAATACCATGTCTCGTCAGGATGGTGCGCAAATACAACCGCGTCCAAAAATTGTTTTGCCAACATAATAAATCATTGCACTGGCTCCCAATCTCCAGATTGGGAGCCCAGAAAGCGAAGCTCTCGGCAACCGCTCCTGCGTTGCTCTACCTCCTGCATCCATGCAGTCGTAGCTTCGCGAGACGGGAAGCTAGAGCTTCCAATACTGAACTCCCAAGCTGGAGCTTGGGAACTAGCGAAACTACCTTAATTAGGAGCAAATTCATATGAGAAGTTACACGGCAATTGTAGAGCGATGCCCGGATACGGGTTTTTATGTCGGCTTTATTCCTGGGTTCCCAGGGGCGTATACGCAAGCAGAAACCTTGGATGAGCTGAATCAAAACCTTCGGGAAGTTGTTGAAATGTTGCTTGAAGATGGTGAGCCAATATTGGAAGCCGAATTTATCGGCACCCAAAATGTTGTTGTGGCTTAAGCATGGGGCACTTGCCTGTCCTTAAGCCTCGCGAAGTCGTTGCATTGCTTGAAGCGTTGGGATTTAGCGAACTTCGGCAGCGGGGTTCGCACAAACAGTTTCGCCACCCTGACGGCAGATGCACAACAGTGCCATTTCATGCAGGCCGTGATGTGTCACCGATTTTACTTCGGCAAATTGCAAAAGATATTGGATTAACAGTCGAGGAGCTTCTTAAAGCTCTGTAACGCGGTAAAGCACAATCCCCATTGGGTGCAATCATCACTCGGACTCGCCGGAAAAGCTTTTGCCCGACTACGATCGAAGCTCTTTTTCCATTTTTTTACATTGCCCGGCATCCAGCCATCGTTCGCACCATACATTCAAGGCGCTTGCGCTGGCTTTCATCAAATCAAATTCCCGCTTTGCTTCGCCCGGTTGTTCGGTTGGCCACCAGCTATGCGCTGCAAACTGTTTGGCAATGTAATCGCAGGCTTTGGACAAATCAGCCTCTGTTAATTCTATTTTTTTTGAATTCATAAGGTTCACCATTGCGATAAAAAGTGGGCGTAGGTAAAAATCAACATCATACGCTGATCGTACTTTTCGTCGATAGCTGCGCCCCTGGCATTTACCCATAACAAACGCGGTAAGTAGAAACGTCGGTGATGCAAGCTGAGCAATGAGCGTTACCGTACAGAACTCATCTATTTTTAAGCGTAAGGTCTGAAACCGATGAAGCAAAATAGTTTATCTATTAAACACGAGCCTGTTAGGAGGATGTATGGATATTCAAGTCAGCGGTTTTCTAGGTTTTATCATACTTGTCCTGGATATCTGGGCCATTATTAGCGTCGTAAAAAGTGGCGCTACAACTGGATCGCAAGTCTTATGGGTGCTTTTGATTTTATTCCTGCCCGTTGCCGGTCTGATAATTTGGTGGCTTGCGGGACCGAAAGGTGGTTAATCGACCAGATAGAAGCGGTCAACGCGGTAAGGCGCAATCCCACAAGACCAATCTAACGCCTTCGCCGTTGCACCATTTGCGGATCGGCCGTTATTTGACGATAAATCTCCACCCTGTCGCCATCCTTTACCGCGGTATCCAACGGGGCGATTTTGCCGAATATGCCCACTTTTTGGCTGGACAGGTTTATCTCGGGATAAAGCTTTAGCACACCGGACAGGTTAATGGTTTCTTCTATGGTGCTGTTATCAGGCACTTCCAGGCGCATCCATAGCTGTCTATCGACTTGCGCGTAACAAACTCCGACGTTCATGATTCCTCCTCAGCAATAACTGGGGTTAATACGGTTACCGGTACTTTTCTCGTTGCCAGTTTTTGGTCTATCAGGCGTTTGCCGACAATCAAAAAAGCCAGCATGATGAATCCGCCCGGCGGCAGCGCCATCAATAAAAAGCCTTTGTAGTTCGGAATAACGGTGACTTCCAGGAACCTGAACGATTCGCCCAGCAGCAATGACGCATTGGCGAACAATGTGCCCGACGCGCTGATTTCTCGTGCCGCACCGAGCGCGACCAATACGATGAGAAAACCCAAGCCCATCATCAAGCCGTCCCACAGCGCATGTCTTACCGGCTGCTTGGAGGCGAAGGCTTCGGCACGGCCCAATAAGGCGCAGTTGGTGACGATCAACGCAATGAACAAGCCCAGCACTTTATAGAGTTCGTGCGCCCACGCATTCATTAAAATATCGACCAAGGTCACCAGCGCGGCGATCAGCAGCACGAAAATCGGGATACGGATTTCGCTGGGGATTAAATGCCGGGTCACTGAAATGAGGCCGTTGGACGCAATAATGACCACCAGCGTGGCGAGACCCATGCCTAAGCCGTTGGTGGCGGTTCCGGTCACGGCCAATAACGGGCAAAGCGCCAGGTTTTGCCCGAACACGATGTTGTTGTTCCAAATGCCGTCGGCGGCGATTTTGCGGTAGGTTTCCGATAAAAACATGGGCGTACTCCTCAAGGATTAATCAGTTGTTCTTGATGCGCTTTGAATAACTGCAAGCCGCGGTAAATGGCTTGTACCGACTTGCGCGGGGTAATCGTCGCACCGGCAAACTGGTCGAATTCGCCGCCGTCTTTTTTAACAGCCCATTTTGCAGGGGCCACGTTGTCCAGGGAACGGCCGACAAAGTTCAATATCCAATCCGACTTTGCGACTTCGATCTTATCGCCGAGGCCCGGCGTTTCCTTGTGGCTGAGCACGCGCACACCCAGAATATTGCCGTCGCGGTCTATGCCCATGATCATATTGATCGCGCCGGAATAGCCGTCAGGCGCGGTAAACTTAAAGCACACGGCGTTGACGTTGCCGGATTTTTTGGCGATATAAACGGTGGTTTCGTTCGCGCCGATGTTGTATTCGGCGGACGGGATGGTTAGCGTGTCTTGCAGCATGTCGTTATCATAAAGAGCGGCGGGTACGACTTCTTCAAGGGACTTTTTTAAATCCTCGTCGAGCCGGCGTTGAATCGTGCCTTCGGTACTGCAATTGGTGACGCCAAGCAGTACGCTGGCAATTAAAGCGAATCCCGCTAAGACGCCGGTTTGAAATTCCAGCTTAGGCCTAAGCCCCGCCAAGTTCGACGGCTCCAGCCAGTTTTTCAGGAATTCCCGGTAAACGGCGATTTTTGCTTTCAGGCGTTCGATGATGGCTGGGTCAAGTTTCATGGTGTATTCCTATATTTTGTCTCGTTCCCACGCGCTGCGTGGGAACGCAGTCAAAGGCGCTCTGCGCCGCGAACGGTGAGTACCGACAATGCGTCAAACATAAATTTTCCAAATACTGGACGCTGCGCGTCCTGCAATGCATTCCCACGTAGCGCGTCACTGCCCTTAAGTTAAGGATGGGCAGTCCCTGCGCTAGTTCCCAAGCTCCAGCTTGGGAATTCAGTGTAGGAAGCTCCAGCTTCCCGTCTCGCAAAGCTGGAGCTTTGCCCACTGGGTTCCCAAGCAGGAGCTTGGGAACCAGCGTAAAGC
>JBAQYH010000126.1:0-1812 GCA_049299935.1 Methylobacter sp.
GTATAGGCAAAGGTCATCACGCACAAAAAAGCCGGTGTGCCCGGCCTCTGCTGTTACGTCATGCGGTAACGGCACTAAGCTTTGCGGCCTGTTGCCTTAGTTGAGTAGCGCTTTCTGTTGCCCGGCATCCGTGTGTTCGATGATGTGATGGTGGTGAAAAAGCCCAAATCCATCGACATATTGGAGCATAACCCGTTCTATATCCGCCCTGGAAAAGCCATAAATGCGACTTAGCACCCAAACTGTTTCTACCTGTACGATTCCGTTTCATACCCGCTGACGATTTGCCGCGCTTTGCTGTTTTGTTCGGGACACTGCGAATCATCTTCAAGGATGCGCACCATGACATTGGTGTCTAAACTTCGGCTATCGCTTCCTCCATTTGCGCCAAAGAAACTGTTTTTGTCGCTTTCAGCAAGCCAAATACGGCGCTAATATCATTTTCAACCGGCGTTATGGTGATAATGTTATTTTCGCAACTGACTTTTACTTTTTGACCGGCAGTAAGGTGTAAGGATTTTCGTATGTTGGCAGGTATTGTGACCTGGCCTTTTGAAGCAATACTTGATGTTTGCATGATTTACTCCTTACAAATGCAGTTATTGAATAACAACTTTAAGGCCAATCTAACGTGCAACATTTCTAGTGTCAACTGGGTTATTCTGCTTGCGCATTAAAATTCGGTTTTTAAAATCTCCTCTCCCCAACCCTCTCCAGCAGGAGAGGGAGTAACGCTGCCGAATTTTGATGTGCGCTGAGTATATTTAATGCGTCGCATCCCAAATCGGCTGCAACAGGCTTTGGCATTGCAGCTCAAACGGCTCGCCCAGCACCGGCCCCAAGTCCGCCACATTGCCGTAAAGCCGCTTGAGTTCCGGCTCGTAGGGTTGCTCTACGGCTCTGGACAATTGCTCGATTGCCGCATCCAGCGCCGACTTTGAGGCACGGCTGCTGGTTTTCAGTTTGTGGGCCTGTTTGACATACGCCAAAGCCGGTTCGACAAAAAATGCATCGGGCTGTTTTCGGCCTAGCAGGTAGATTTCTATCCATGCGGTCAGCTGCTCCGGCCGGCAATGTTCCGGCAACAAACATAAGTCTTCATCGGTGCTGAGCAAAAATGTCGACTGCGGCTGGACTTCGTTAATAATGAGGTGATGGAGCAGTGCGCAGATAAAATCCTTGCCCTTAAGGTCGGCATAACGATAAAACAGGCTGCCGCGTTCATAAAGGTTGCCGAACTTTCCGACCAAGCGGTACCCGTTGACGGTTATGTCTACCGGCAAATCGTCCAACGGCGCGCCCAGATTTTTGGCTTTTATACGTTCGACAAAGCCATTAATTACCTGCTGCTGCCGGTCGAACTCCAGCTCGCCCGGCACGCCTGCCAACCACCGTCCCTGCGCTTGCAGTTTTTTGACGGACAGCGGCTTGCCGTTTAACGCCTCGTG
Organism: Methylobacter sp.; assembly: GCA_049299935.1. Classification (GTDB taxonomy): domain Bacteria; phylum Pseudomonadota; class Gammaproteobacteria; order Methylococcales; family Methylomonadaceae; genus Methylobacter_A. The sequence continues at coordinate 1,449 of JBAQYH010000126.1, forward strand.
TATCCATTCGTGATAAATGGCATATCCATCCAGTTTGGCGATGGAAAACGGCTCGCGCTCTTCGGCATCGGCTTGCATGCCGCTAAAGCGCAAATCCATTTGCCGCTGCATGAAATAACGTTGAGGATGCCGGAAAAAACTGAACAATTCGCTCAGTTCGATCACTTCGGCGTCCTCGGTGTCTGAGGGGATGGTTCCTTGCCACCACAAGTCGACTTGGGCGGCCAGCCGGTCGCCCCTACCGGACAATGCCTTCGCGGTTTCGCAATCGGCCTCGGAAAAACTGAACAAACCAGCCGAACCGTCGAAATAGCGCCGACTGAACGGTTGCAACGGGTGCCGGATAATCAGCTCACCGTCACAC
>JBAQYH010000127.1:0-5057 GCA_049299935.1 Methylobacter sp.
TGATTACGTGAAAATCAATGCGGAATATAGGACTTAAAAAAGGCTCAAGGTTAAACGTACAAAGCAAGCTTTGTACTCCAAAAATGCACAGATACCGGAGTTCAAAGCTTGCTTTGAAATCTTCAAATATTATCGTTCCCACGCTCCGGCGTGGGAATGCAGTCTCAGACGCTCCAGCGTCCACTAAGAAATGAACCCACTCCAAGTCGCCGTAGGCGTAGTCAAAAACCCTGAAGGAAAAATCCTGATTTCCCTGCGCCATGCCGATTTGCACCAAGGCGGCTTGTGGGAATTCCCCGGCGGCAAGATTGAAGCATCGGAAACTGCCGAGCAAGCGCTGGCCCGCGAACTCAAGGAAGAACTGAACATCACCGTCACAGCGGCAACCCCGCTGATTACCGTCAAACACCAGTATCCCGACCGACTCGTACAGCTAAACGTTTTCTTGGTCGAACAGTTTTCAGGCGAAGCCAAAAGCTTGGAAGGCCAGCCGTTTAAATGGGTGAGCCCGGCCGAATTGGAACACTACGCATTCCCCGCCGCCAACCGGCCCATCATCACCGCCACCCGATTGCCGCATCATTACGCGATCCTGGATGACGCGGATGAAGCCTTGTTGCTGACTAATCTGCAAAAGCTATTGAAGCGGGGCGTCAAACTGATCCAGGCCAGATTGAAAAACCTGCCGCCCGCCGCCGTCGCAAAGTTCGTCGAACAGGCCTACCCGTTATGCAAACAGCAACAGGCGGTGCTGTTAATGAATTCCGCCGTTGAATGTTCAGTCGGAGTGGACGGCATACATCTGACCAGCCTCGACTTAATGGCCCTTCGACATAGCTCAGGACAAGCCCTTCGGCTAGGCTCAGGACAGGCCTTGACCACGCGCCCCAGGTGGCTCGCCGCATCGTGCCACAACCTTGAACAACTGCAACATGCGCAAAACATCGGCGTGGATTTTGCCGTGCTGGCCCCGGTGCTGGCAACCCAAACCCATCCGGGCGCCGTATCGCTGGGCTGGGCGCAATTTGCCGATTTGGTCGCCAAGGTCAACCTGCCTGTTTACGCCCTGGGCGGCATGACAGAATCCAGCTTGACTACAGCCCGGCAAAGCGGTGGACAGGGGATAGCAGCGATCAGGGCGTTTTTGGATTGAATATCTATAGGATGTGGTGAGCGGTAGAGGCTGTGAAAGTATTCTGTTTAAGAGGCTAACCACGGAGGACTCAGAGAACACGGAGTTTTATATTGTATTCACTCTGTGTCCTCCGTGTTCTCTGTGGTAAATAATCCTTTCAACCTGATTTGGATAAATTTTCACTGTCTCAGGAGCGAACTGTGCCAACAAGTCTTAAGCGGATTTATATGCCGCCTGCAATTTGTCGTAGACCAGCATTGCCGCTGCTATGTCCTCGCAAGCCATACCAATCGAATCGAAAATCACGGTAGCATCCGGATTCACCGGCCGTGTACCGTCGAGGACTTCGCCAAGTTCGGCATAAATTTGGGCGTTGAATTGCCGTATGTTGCCGGATTCCGCCAACGTTCCTTCGCGGGAATCGACAATAACGACGTGAGACATCGTCGCCGCATCGACCTCTGCGCTGTCTGCACCTGCCCAGCCGACGGACGCAACTTTCGCGCCCGGGCGTAACCATTGACCTTCAAGCACCGGCTCGGTGGAGGATGTCGCCACGACAACCACGTCCGCGCCACGCACCGCTTCCTCGGGAGACATCGCCTTGCCGCCTACCTCTGCGGCAAGCCGTTCGGCTCGCTGCGGCGTGCGATTCCAGATGCGGATGTCCTCGAACTTGCGGACGCAGGATAAGGCCTCAATATGCCGCCTGCCTTGCGCGCCGGCACCTAAAATCGCAAGAGTCTTCACATCCGGTGCGGCAACGGCATCGATATACGCCGCAGTGACGGCCGCGGTTCGCATTTCGGTAATCAGGCGGCCATCCAGCGTTGCCAACGGTTCTCCGGTTTCGGGCTTGAACAGTACGATCGTCGCCATAACCGTAGGGAGGTTCTTCTTGGCGTTGTCCGGGTAGAAGGTGACGAGCTTGGCGCCCACAGCCTGCGCGCTTGCTGCCGGCATGCTTCCGAAAAAACCGCCGTGCGGCTGAACCGCCGACATTCGGCGGGGCGGCTGATCGATTCGGCCACGGGAGAAATCAATCATGGTCTGGCGCATCGCCGGAATCAGGTCCTGCATGCTTAGAACCTTGGCTATCGTTGCTTCATCTATGAAATGCATTCGTATTCTCTCGGTGAATAGGTTGGACAAAAGTTTTGGTATCCGGTAGCGGGTAAATTCGAATCATGTTGTTATATCGATTGTCTGGAAATGTTGGTTATAAACAGCATGCCCAACCGGACTAACCGCATTAATTCTTGATAGGCGTAGACCGGAATAAGGCCATCCAAGCCTGCCCTGAGCTTGTCGAAGGGGGCGTAGCGCGAGGCGGCGTTTCCGGCGAATTTGGCTGGACGCTATAACCGCGCTCCGGTTGAGTGACATGGTTAGGCAAGCAGTCTGTCATATTCGGCATGAGTGCCAATCCAAACCCAAAGGAAACCACTTCCAATGGGCGTGGCAACAGCTCGGTAATGTGAACCGACACGAGCAGACCAAACCTTGCCTGCTTTCTTGAACTGTAAAGAGGGATGGGAAGGGTCAGCTTTGAGCAACTTGAAATTTTTGTCTGCAAGCCCACGAATTTCTAACGGAAGTTTTTCATAGCATGTCCAGAAGCTGGAAGCCGTTTTATGTTTCAAAGGTCTCTCGTTTTTCCGGCTTGATGCTCAACTAGCGCAGCGTTAATAAGAAAATCCAGCTTTCCGGCATTTGAATCGGCTTCAATTTGCTTATCCCATCGAGATTGGTCGAATTCAATAAACCAGTCACGGAGCTTGGAAAATGAAGCGTTATCTAATTCCGCAATTTGCTCTTCTATTGTTTCTACACTCATCATAATAATTTACACCGACATAAATTGATTGCGTGGGAATTATATAATTAAATTATGTCTTACTGCGTTGTATTAGTGCTGTAATTTCTGTTGCATTGTTCATTGACGCGCCTTCAAACGGCTTTTTATCTCTGCTTTGTATTCTCGTACAGCGGCATCGCTAACCCCATTAATTCTTGATAGGCGTAGACCGGAATAAGGACATCCAAGCCTGTCCTGAGCTTGTCGAAGGGGCTCTCCTGAGCAATGCCGAAGGACGCGTAGCGCTAGGCGGCGTTTCCGGCGAATTGGGGATGTTTGCCGGAAACGCTGATTCCCGCTATCGCTCGAACCGGCCTACGGGACTGAATGCGTGATTGCAAGGCCTGCCCCCGTTTTTTGACCGAATCCAGCCTGATAACTGCGCGGTAAAGCGGCGGCCAGGGGATAGCGGCGATCAGGGCTTTTCTGGATTGAGCGAAATCAATGAGCAAGTACGGCCCGCCCTACGTGCGGGACAAAACGTATCTTGATAGTTATACTACGGTGAAAGTTAAGAAATAAAAGGCCGGCAATGATAGGCAAACACTACGCATAAGGAAAGAACATGCACATACAACTTCAACCCGAATTCGATGACATATTGCAACCGCTGGGCAATCATGCAGCCGAATTCTTTTTGGCCGCAAGCCTGTATCATGCCAGGAAAATAAGCTTCGCCAGTGCCGCTCATATGGCCGGTTTGGATTTTGACGGCTTTAAAACGCGCCTAACGGAGCACTTCAATCAAGGCTATATCATCGCCGATGAATGCGTTTTAGAAGATATAAGTACTGTTGACAAGCTGTAAAAATCCATGAAAATCGTCCTTAATACCAGCCCGATTATCTTTTTAAGCAAGGTAGATAGTCTTAAACTGTTGGCTGAGGTTAGCGATGAAATTTATACACCCGCAGCAGTTGTTAACGAATTGAACGAAGTTACGCCGCCCCCGTTTATAAAGGCGGCTACCCTTTCAGTTGTCGGAGCGGCTTATGTGCAGGGGGCTTTAGGGCGGCTGCATCAAGGCGAACTGGAAGCGATTATTCTGGCGCAGGAAATAGCGGCCGATTACGTCGTTCTGGATGATTTATTGGCTCGGCGCAAGGCGCACTCTTTGGCAGTTGATGTGATCGGCACGGTCGGCTTATTGCTTTTACTGGAAAAACGCAAGTTACTGAGTGCGGAGCAAACTTGGCAAAAGTTGCAGCAACTGACCGGCCAACACGGTATGTATTTAGCGCCGCAGCTTCTACAGCAGATAAAAATCCGGCTGATGGGGGCTCATTAGATCCAGATAATTTGGAAATTGTTTGCAGCTTAAGGTTTCGTATATCGGTTGATGACGGCTTTGAAATCCTCGTCGTCCAGAAAACCCGCCCAGTCCGTATCGGCGGTTACAAATTCGGTTTCGATCTGTTTATTTTCCAGGCTTCTGTTTAAGTACAACAGCGCATTGTTCTTGTCTTGCATCAGGGCGTAAGTACAGGCGAGGTTGTAGCAGCCTCCGCCCAAGCCGACTGCTTTTTGATGTTTTTTCAACGCTTGCCGGTACAAGGCCTCGGCCTCGCCGCCCGATTGGGTCTGGGCCAGATTTCCCAGATAGGTTCCCCAGTTGGAATAGGTTTGGTGCTTGTCCGATTTTATCTCGATGGCCTTTTGGAATTTGTCGAAGGCTTGGCGGTACAAGGCTTCGGCCTCGCCGCCCGATTGGGTCTGGGCCAGTTTCCCTAAGCCGATCCCCCAGTTGCAATAGGCTTCGTGCATGTCCGGTTTTATCTCGACGGCCTTTTGGAATTTGTCGACGGCTTGCCGGTATAAGGCTTCGGCCTCGCCGCCCGCTAGGGTCTGGGCCAGATTTTCCAGATAGGTTCCCCAATTGTAGTAGGCTTCGTGCATGTCCGGTTTTATCTCGATGGCCTTTTGGAATTTGTCGAAGGCTTGCCGGTACAAGGCTTCGGCCTTGCTGCCCGATTGGGTCTGGGCCAGTTTCCCTAAGCCGATCCCCCAGTTGCAATAGGCTTCGTGCATGTCCGGTTTTATCTCGACGGCCTTTTGGAATTTGTC
>JBAQYH010000128.1:0-2970 GCA_049299935.1 Methylobacter sp.
GTATTACAGAACGGCCGCGGCGAGATCGAAATCCGTTTCCGGCATTTCAAAACCGGGGAAGCGCTGTGGATGATCCACAACGTCTTCTCTTTGAAAGATTTAAACGACAACATAGTCGGCTTGGGCACGGTGAGCACGAACATCACCACGCGCAAGCAAGCCGAAGAAGCCCTGCGTGAGAGCCAGATGGACCTGAACCATGCCCAGGCCGTCGCCCATATCGGCAGCTGGCGCATGGACGTCCGCCATAATATCCTGGAATGGTCCGATGAAAATTTCCGGATTTTCGGCGTACCTCAAGGCACGCCTTTAACGTACCAATCATTTCTTGATATTGTTCACCCGGCAGACCGTCATTTTGTCGATACAGCATGGAAAGACGCCCTGGCCGGCAAGCCCTACGATATTGAACACCGGATTATAGTCGGCCGGAAGGTCAAATGGGTGCGCGAGCTGGCTGATCTCGAATTTGACGAGCGTGGGTCGCTGTTCGGCGCTTTCGGGACAACCGAAGATGTTACCGACATCAAAAACAGCCAGGAAGCATTGCAACACGAGCGGGCTTTCCTCAGACAAGTCATCGACGCGACGCCCAGTATGATTTTCGTTAAAGACCGGGAGGGGCGATACCTGTTAGGGAATGAGGCCTTGGCCCGGTGTTACGGCACAAGGCCAGAAAGTTTGATCGGCTTGGCCGACGAGGACTTCAATCCCAATGCCGACGAAGTGTCTCATTTCTATAAAGATGACTGCGATGTTATCAGCACCGGCACACCCAAACTCATTCCTGAAGAAAAAATCACGCATGCCGATGGTTCCGAACACTGGTACAGCACCGTCAAGATTCCGCTGTTCGACAACGATAATAGTTGCAGCAAACTGCTGGGTGTGGCGACCGACATGACCGAGCGCAAGCGCGCCGAGGAAACGCTGCGCTTGGCGGACCACCGTAAAGACGAATTTCTGGCGATGCTGGCCCATGAGCTCCGCAATCCGCTGGGGCCCATCCGCAATGCCGTGCAGTTGCTGAAAAAGCAGGAAACGACGAATTCCAAGCTGACATGGAGCTGTAATGTCATCGACCGCCAAGTGACTCATATGGCGCGGTTGTTCGATGACCTGCTGGATGTGGCTCGCATCATGCAAGGCAAAATCAGGTTGAAGACCGAGCGTTTCGAGATTGCCGACATCGTGAATAATGCGGTAGAAGCCAATCGCTCCTTGATCGAAACGCGCAAACAGGAGTTGGCTATTTCACAAGCTGAGACGCCGCAATGGATCGAAGGCGACCGTATCCGGTTGACGCAAGTGCTGTCCAACTTGCTGAACAACGCCGCCAAGTACACCGGCGAGGGCGGTAAAATCATGCTAAGCGTGCTGCGGGAAGGCTCCGATGCCGTCATCGAGGTCCGGGACACCGGTATCGGCATGTCCCCCGATATTCTGCCGCAGATCTTCGATCTGTTTACTCAAGCCGACCATTCCCTGGCCCATTCTCAGGGCGGACTGGGTATTGGTTTGACGCTGGTGCGCCGGCTGGTCGAAATACATGGCGGCACGGTCACGGCAGCGAGCGCAGGTGTAGGGCGGGGCAGCTTATTTACGGTGCGGCTGCCGGCCTTGCCTATGGATTCATCCGCTACCGAATCCGCGCTGACCGAACCCGCATTACCGATGCCCAAATTCCGCATTCTGGTCGTGGATGACTATGCCGATGCGGCTGAAAGTCTGATGATGCTGTTGCAAATGGAAGGGCATCAGGTCGAAACCGCCGATTGCGGCATGAAAGCGATTGAGCTGGCGGAAGTTTTTCAGCCGCAGGTTGTGCTGCTCGATATTGGCCTCCCCGACATGGATGGTTACGAGGTTGCCAAACGGCTACGTGCATTGCCGGAGACCCGGGATGCGATCCTGATCGCCTTGACCGGTTACGGGCAGACTGAAGACCGTAAACGTTCGCAATCGGCCGGATTCAACTATCACTTGCTCAAGCCGGTGGATTTTGCGCAGTTATCCGCCTTACTGACATCTTCATGAAGCACCAGGGTTGACTGGAGCGCAATGCTCGTCCGCATGGGCGCAAAAAACGCGAGACTGCGAAAGCATTCATTTTTAGCGCAACACAAGCATAAACACGAAGAATGCGAAGTTTTCAATATATTGAATTAGGCAGATAGATTTCTTAGTGTTCTTCGTGGTGAATAATGTTTTCATAGTTCCGCATGCGCCATTTTACTTAGGAATGCGTTTGAAATAACTTCGGCAACTTGCTCCCTCTCCTGATGGAGAGGGTTGGGGTGAGGAGAATCAAATGCTCAAGTTGTTTCATATGCCCGTTCCTTACTGATGTTACGCACAGATAGTTTTTGTCCTGTTTGTCGCGCTGCCTGGATGTCGTGCGTAGGATGCCCTAGACTCACGGCGCAGTGCGTCTTTAACTGCGTTCCCACACAGCGCGTGGGAACGAGAAAATGTACATTTGTGATAAGGTTGTTTTCGATGTTATGCTGTTTAAACTATACATCAAGTCTGTAAGGGGAAAATTATGCGCCTATCTATTGAAGTGACTCAGGAACAACATCAACGGCTTAAAGCCGTATCGGCTTTGCGGGGCCAGAGTATCAAAGACTATGTTTTGGAGCGTGTTTTTCAACCGTTGCCGGAAATAAGTGGGGCAAATGAGGAAGACGCATTGCGTCAATTGGAAGCGTTTCTGAAACCCCGTGTTGAGGCCGCAGAGCAAGGGATAATCGTTAATAAATCCGTGCAGCAGATTTTTGAGGAAACTCATCAGGAAGAAACGCGGTAACTGAATGCAGCCTTACGAGTTAACGCCTTCGGCTGAAGACGACCTTAAAGAGTATGCTACTCCCCATTGTCAAGACCAAAAACTTATCAAATTAAGATAGAGGCTGGTTGATAAAAAGTTGTTGCTTGTGTCGTTACTAAACGCTCACCCAAGTACACGTC
>JBAQYH010000129.1:0-4184 GCA_049299935.1 Methylobacter sp.
TCCAGCGCTAGCCGAAGCACTTAATGCCAGTAAACATGCCGTATGGCGAGCCTTGAAAAAAGAAGGCATTCATTTACATAGAGCTCGAAGCTGGTGCATAAGCACGGATCCTGAATTTACTGAAAAATCGGCCAATATCATTGGACTCTACTTAAATCCGCCCATCAATGCACTGGTTTTGAGTGTCGATGAAAAACCCAGCATACAGGCTCTTGAAAGAAAAACAGGATATATTGAAACACGTGATAAAACGGTAGTCCGTGCTTACCAAAGCACCTACAAACGCCATGGCACATTGAATCTATTTGCGGCATTGAATGTAGCCACCGGCCATATTAAGGCCGAAACAACAAAAACTAAAACGCGAGATGACTTCCAAGCCTTTATGGATAGCGTGATGAGCGACTTACCTGAAGACAAAGACGTTCATGTTATTTTGGATAATTACTGCACACATAAGAGAAATGATGAGTGGTTGCAAAAATATGGCGGGCGGGTGCAGTTTCATTTCACGCCAACGTCGGCAAGCTGGTTAAATCAAATTGAAATCTGGTTCGGTATTTTGTCTCGAAAGACTTTGAAAGGCGCAAGCTTTGCTAGCGCACAGGAATTAAAAGGAGCGATTGAGGCTTTTATAAAGCGACACAACCAAATGGCTCAACCATTTAAATGGCGACACCGCGAAGTAAAAGGTAGTCAAATAAAGAATACGATAACTAACTTACGTAATTAAACACTAGTCTAAAAATATTGCAGCTAAACCGATCGTTTAGGTTTTTAAACAGCTTCTTAACAAAAACGGAAGTAGTGTCTGGGGAGTAGAAACAACATATTTTTCTTGGCAACGACAAGGAAACCAAGTAACGACTAAAGAATCTCTTTGGCTAAATAACAAAAAATAGTTACCATCAGCCTAATATCAACTCTTAGCCTTAAAAATATGCCGCATAAAAGTTTTAAAACAAGTAAACCGAAATCTACAATTACCATACTTCCAGATTTGGGTATGGAGCAGCAGCACTTTATTGGCGATTTCAAGCGTTATTACAGTCACCGTCTGGGCCGGGATGAAAACTGCACGTCGCCGCATTATGCCTATGAGGCGTTATCAATGGCTATCAGCGACCGGCTCATAGAACGCTGGAAAAGAACTTACAATACTTATAAAGAGAAGGATTGCAAGCGGGCCTACTATCTGTCGATGGAATTTTTAATGGGCCGAACATTAAGCAATGCCATGTTGAATCTGGGTATTACCGAGGCAGTTGAGCAGGCTATGTATCAGCTGGGTCTTGAGATTGAAGAGTTGATTGAGAGCGAGCCGGATGCCGGTTTGGGCAATGGAGGCTTGGGTCGTTTGGCGGCTTGTTTTATCGATAGTTGCGCAACCTTGCAGTTGCCGGTGACCGGCTACGGCTTGCGTTATGAATATGGTATGTTTTCGCAAGATATTATTAATGGCGAGCAGGTAGAAAAACCGGATCATTGGCTGCGTAACGGTAATGTCTGGGAAATTGAGCGTCCCGAATATACGCATCGAATTAAGTTTGGCGGGCGTACGGAGTCGCATATCGATGAGTTAGGCAATAAGAGGACTAGCTGGGTAGATACGCAGGATATACTTGCTATTCCATACGATACACCCATTCCAGGCTATCGGAACGGTACAGTGAACACTTTGCGCTTATGGAAGGCTACTGCGACTGAAGAATTTAATTTGCAGGAATTTAATGCCGGCGATTACGCCGAATCGGTAGCGGCAAAAAATACCGCCGAAAATATTACGATGGTGCTGTATCCGAATGATGCCAATGAAAATGGTAAGGCGTTGCGCCTGCGCCAGCAATACCTGCTTGCTTCTGCCAGTTTGCAGGATGTGATCGGTACCTGGGTTGGCCGTCACGGCAATGATTTTTCAGAGTTTGCGGCGAAGAATACTTTTCAGCTAAACGACACGCATCCAAGCATAGCGGTTGCGGAATTAATGCGCCTGTTGATGGATGTTCACGGTTTAACCTGGGATGATGCTTGGGCCATCACCCGTAAAACCATGGCCTATACCAATCATACCTTGTTACCGGAGGCGCTGGAACGGTGGTCGGTTAATCTGTTTAAACAGCTGTTGCCTAGGTTGATGGAGATCATCTTCGATATTAATGCTCATTTTATGGCTGAAGTGTCAGCGCATTGGCCGGGAGATACAGGGCGGTTAACTCGCATGTCAATTATTGAAGAAGGTGGTGAACAACATGTCAGAATGGCCTATTTGGCTATAGTCGGCAGCTATTCGGTGAACGGCGTTGCCGCATTGCATTCAAAATTATTGCAGCAAGGCCTGTTTCGTGATTTTTACGAGTTTTGGCCAAGTAAATTCAATAATAAAACCAATGGCGTTACCCCGCGCCGTTGGCTGGCGGCGTGTAATCCGGCGCTGGCCGAGCTGATCACTGAAACCATAGGCAATGGCTGGCTGACGGATTTGTCGTTATTGAAGAAGCTTGAGCCTTATGCCGAAGATAAGGCTTTCCGCAAACGTTGGTATGAAATCAAGCAAGGTGCAAAGCAAAAACTGATTGATTACAAGAAGCTTGAACATGATGTCGATTTTAATGTTGACGCCCTGTTTGACGTGCAGGTCAAGCGTGTTCATGAATATAAACGCCAATTGTTGAATGTGTTGCATGTGATTCATCTGTACGATCGCATTAAGCGCGGCGATACGGCGAACTGGACAGACCGTTGCGTATTGATCGGCGGCAAAGCGGCGCCGGGCTATTACATGGCGAAAAAAATCATCAAGCTGATCAATAATGTCTCAAGTGTTATTAATTCCGATCCCGATGTAGGCAGAAGATTAAAATTGGTTTTCCTGCCTAATTACCGGGTGTCTGCAATGGAAAAAATCTGTCCGGGCGCCGATCTTTCCGAGCAAATTTCAACTGCCGGTAAGGAAGCGTCGGGTACCGGCAATATGAAGTTTATGATGAACGGCGCTTTGACTATCGGCACACTGGACGGCGCCAATATTGAAATTCGCGAAGAAGTCGGCGATGAGAATTTTTTCCTGTTCGGTTTGACCGAAGAGCAGGTTGAGGAAATGAGGCATCATTATGACCCTAATGCCATCATCAATCAGGATGAAGATTTGCTAAGGGTCATGAAACTGCTGGAATGCGGACATTTTAACCAATTCGAACCGGGGCTTTTTGACGACATTATGGCATCAATAAGAAGCCCTCATGACCCCTGGATGACGGCAGCCGATTTCCGCAGTTTTATCGATGCGCAAAAACGCGTGGAAGCGGCTTACAAGGATCAGGAGCACTGGATAAAAATGAGTATTTTAAACTGCGCCGGTAGCGGCAAGTTTTCTACCGACAGAACCATTACGGATTACAACGACGAGATATGGAAGCTGGCGCCGGTCAGTATTGATAACAAGTTCTGAGTATGTTTCATATTGTTTTGTATGAGCCGGAAATTCCCGCTAACACCGGGAATATTATCCGGCTATGCGCAAATACCGGCATGCAATTGCATTTGATCAAGCCGTTGGGTTTTGACTTGGATGATAAGAAATTGCGTAGGGCAGGTCTGGATTATCACGAATGGGTGTCCGTAAAAGAGCATGATTCATTGGCTGATTTTGTAGGCAGCATTAAGCCGGGGCGGATTTTTGCACTGACCACTAAAGGTGCGAAAATTTACAGTGAAGTGAGTTTTCGGTCTGGAGATGCTTTTTTGTTCGGCCCGGAGACACGGGGCTTGCCTGTTACGGTGTTGGCGGACTTAGGTTCAGAACGGTGTCTGTATTTGCCGATGCAGGCGGAAAGCCGGAGCCTGAACTTGTCCAATACCGTTTCTATTGTCCTTTACGAGGCCTGGCGGCAGATGGGTTTTGCGGGCGCGGCGATAAAATAGATATAGTAACTACATTAATGGTTAGAAAAATAGAACACAGATGACACGGATTTGACTGATAGACACAGATAAAAAGTTTTATAAGGAAAAAACTATTTAGGAGTAATAAAAAGAAAATAAAATCTGTTTAAAACCGTCGGTAGTGGGTTAAATCTGTAATTAAGCATGAATATCCAAGCCAAACTCGACCTTGTTAATCAGCAATCCAATAACCGTATCATGCAGGGTCTCTAATTTCGAAAAGCAAATTGTTTTTCGCGTGA
>JBAQYH010000130.1:0-5279 GCA_049299935.1 Methylobacter sp.
GGATCAGATTTTATTGTCAATCATTGTCAGGGCGCATCGACGTAAATTTTCACGCGCCCATTTTAATAAATTGCCGCCTCCCTGGAATGTTGACGCCCCACCTCTGACCGTAATTTTGCGATTGTCGGTATTGCTGCACCGTAATCGCCAGGAAGATGAGTTGCCGGACTTTAAAATATCGCTGATAAAATCAAAAATCCGCCTGGAGTTTCCGGAGCATTGGCTGGCCCAAGCGCCGCTGACCCATGCCGATCTAATTCAGGAAGCCGATTATTTAAAACCGGCAGGATTCAAACTGGAATTTTCCTAGTACTCAGTCAATATTGATATGTCGTGTAAAAATCGCTTAACTCAACGTAAATCCGCTCATCCTTCGACAAGCTCAGGACGAACGGATTTACTTTTACCTGGCAAAACAAGAATGACTGACTACTAGCCGCCAGCTCATGAAAACTTTGTCCCGCATTCTGTTCTATTGCGTTAGTGCACTAATCATTTTATGCGCGATGCTGGTTTTTTTTGGCGTTGGCGACACCCCCGAGCTGGAAGTGGGATGGTCGCCAACGCGCGAGGACCTCGTCAGGGCGAAAAAAATCCTGCATGAAGGCTCTAAAACCAAGCCCGATGAAATCGGTATTATTGAGTTAACCGAAGCCGACTTGAATCTTGCCGGCAATTATTTGTTAAACCGGTATAGTAAAAGTGCGGTTCACATATCGCTGAAAGAAAACAAGCTGAAGTTTGTTGTGACCATGACCTTGCCTAAAAACAGCCTGGGCACTTATGTCAACATCACCTTTAGATTAGGCAACATGGAGGGCAACGATCTCCCTACCATAACCAAGTTTAAAGCCGGAAAGCTATTGCTGCCGGCAAAATTGGCGGCCTTTGTTATCGACTCGGTTATTCAGTATTCGTCGCTGAATGAGTATTTCATTCTGGCAACCCGTCCGATCAAGGCGGTTAAAATCGATGCGGAAAAACTCACCATCACTTACTATCCCAACAAGGATACTTTGATCCAGGCGCGAAACTTCCTGACCCACACCGGCGATAATTCCACGCTGAATATTTATCAGCAAAAGTTGGTTGAAATCGTCTCCAAACATGACCCGAAATGGCGTCTGTCGCTGGCGGAGTTGTTGCGCCCATTGTTTGAGCTGGCTTACCAGCGTTCTACGCTGGAAACGGCCATAGACGAAAACTGGGTTGTTATTTCAGCGATCAACGACTATGTCAATAAACAGGAAACCAAAAAACTCCTGTCCATGCCCGAGCCTACGGCTGCAACCGGACAGCAGCAATATTCCGCTTTTTTATACAAGCGCACAGATTTAGCCCAGCACTTTATCGGTTCGGCCGCGCTTACCGCATCGGTCAACAAGCAGGCCGCTCAAATTGCCGGTGAAGAAAAAGAGTTGAGCGATGCTCACAGCGGCAGCGGATTCAGTTTTATCGACTTGGCCGCCGACAAAGCCGGTACGCGCTTTGGCGAAATGGCAACGTCATCGCCGGAAAATGCTCGAAGAATGCAGAAAGTGATGTCCCGGATAAAAGATTACAGCGATTTTATGCCGGACCCCAGGGATCTTCCTGAGCACATGAATGAGGCCGATTTCAAACAACGTTTTGAATCGATCAACAGCCCCGTTTACCAGGAAATTTCAAAGCAGATCGATGCCCGTATTTCAGCGACGCCCATTTACAACATGGAATAAAAAAGGGAGCGAAAGCTCCCTAAATTTACCTATAGGGACGACCAATCAACCGGTCGTCCCCCGATCAATCTTAGTTAAAAGTTGAACCCGGTGTGCTTGGTAAAACAGGCATTTTCTGTTTAGGGAACTCGCCGGTCAAGCCATTCAAAAAGGCGACAATATCGGCAACTTCTTCTTTGCTTAAATCTTTGCCCAATTGCAGTTTAGCCATCAAAGTGACCGCCTTATCCAGCGTTTTAACCGAACCGTTGTGGAAATAAGGCGCGGTCAATGCGATGTTACGCAGAGTCGGCACTTTAAATAAATGCTCGTCCGCCTGATTTTTGCTGACTTCCGCTAAACCTTTATCCTTGCTGAAATGATATTGCGCTTCCCAATAGCCGTTTGGAATTGCCGGGAACTTTTGGAACGTGCCGGGACCGTTAAACGCCGGGCCGCTATGGCAGGTGGTGCAGCCTAATTCGGCAACTTTTTCCATACCGCGAACCTGTTGCTCCGATAAAGCCGATTTGTCGCCGGAAACATATTTGTCATAAGGGCTGTTAGGCGTAATCAAGGTTCTTTCGTAAGCCGCAATCGCTTTGGTTGCATTGTCCTTGGAAATTGAATCCTTACCGAAAGCTTCCTCGAAGGCTTTTTGATAACCTTCAATCGTCTGCAAACGGGCCACTACGTCATCCCAGCTTTTCATGCCCATTTCAATGGGGTTGGTCACGGGGCCTGCTGCCTGCGCTTCCAGGCTTGCCGCTCTGCCGTCCCAGAACTGGACTGCGTTAAACGCTGCGTTCCAAACGGTCGGCGCACTGCGTCCGCCTGTTTGTCCGTTAACGCCCATAGAATTCGGTCTGTTATCCTCGCCGCCCAGCATAGTGTTATGGCAGGAAGAACAGGAAACCGTGCCTGTAGAAGACAAACGCGGGTCATGGTACAGCATTTGACCCAACTCAACTTTAGCGGGTGTTGTCGCATTATCAGCCGGTGCCGGTGCTTCTGTGGGCAATGTCTCCCAAGCCGAAGCCACTGAAACCGAACCTGCTAACGCCAACGCTGTAACCAGCGAACGAATTTTAAACATACTATCCTCCAAAATATTTTTAATGTTATTGATGTGGGGGAACCTAAATAGCCCAGTAATCTTACTGCATACCCAACAAGGATTGTAAGTTATGAAGCGGACAAGGTACAACCAAATTTCCCTTGCGGGGGTTTTGCCGGTTATTTGTAGGCGCTTCAACCTATAGAGAAATGGAACGCGGATGACACGGATTAAAGGATTTACACGGATTTTTATACGCTCATTTAAATCCGTGTTTATCCGTTTAATCCGTGTTCTATTGGGCATACGCTGAATAGCTACAGAGGCAGCGCCGGATTGCGAAAACGCTGGCGAGTTATCAAAATAGCAATTCAACTGCTTAGTGTAATGGGCGAGCTGCGATCGCATTATATAATCCCGTTTATTACCCCATATCCTTAAAAACATAGGTCGAACCATGTCTGAACAACAAGCCAGTATCTTGATCGGTTATTTATCTGAAGTCCGCGGCGATGGCATGGATGCCCGTATCAGCGATGAACATTGCAACGATTCGCCGCTGATCAGGATAGGTGAGGAGGAGATATTGGCCGGTCATATCGGTTCGTATGTGGTTATCCGGCAGGCGAATATCGGCGTGCTGGCGCTGGTTTTTAAGATGTGGGAAAAGGACCGCTTCGATAATGCCGGTACGCGCCAGACAGACCGGTTTATTTCGCTGATTCCGGTAGGCGAGATTCAGGCCGACGGCATGTTTATTCGCGGCGTGCGCCATTATCCGACGCCGGGCGCCAAGGTTTACGCGGTCGGCATCAATGAAATCAACGCGATATTCTCAAAATTCAGGGATTACCGATTCTTTATCGGTCAATTATCTTCGCATAAGGGCTACCATTTAAGCCTCGATCCCCGTGCGTTGTTCGGCCGCCATTTCGCCATTATCGGGCAATCGGGTTCTGGCAAATCATGGACCGTTACCAGCCTGATTCAAAACACCATTAAAGCCATGCCCAAAAGCCATATCATCATGCTGGATTTGCACGGCGAGTATTGCTGGAAAGACGATGACGGCGCGTTGCAATCGGCTTTTGCGGAAAACCAGGTCAATTATATCGATGCGATGGCAATGGAAATGCCGTACTGGATGATGACCTATGCGGAACTGGTGGATTTGTTTATAGACCGCAGCGACAGAGGCGCTTCGATGCAGATGTCGTTTATGCGCGAGGCATTGCAGCAGCTTAAACGCAAGGAAGCCAAGCAGATCGGTTTGGCCGGGGTTTCGATCGACACGCCGATTTATTTTTCGCTGGCCGAGCTGTATATGCAATTTAAGGCGGCTAACGAGGAAAAAAAGGATTTCGGCAAAGTGTTGGGGCCGTTGTTCGGGCAGTTCGATGAGTTTTTGATCAGGATGCAAAGCCGCTTTAATGATGTCCGCTACGATTTCTTACTGAAACCCAAAATCCGTAACAACTCGGCCAGCATGGCTGATTTGTTGCGCCAGTTTGTCGGCTTGGGCAGTAAAAAAGCCAATATCACCGTCGTCGATTTAAGTTCCGTGCCGACCGATGTCAGGCCCGCTGTTTCCGCGCAGGTGGGCCGATTGGCCTATGAGTTCAATTACTGGAATCCGCGACGCCGCGATTTTCCGATTACGCTGATCTGCGAGGAGGCTCATGCCTACATTCCCAGGGAAAAAGGCGGCCAGTTTGAAGGCACCAAGAAGATGATGGAGCGGATCGCCAAAGAAGGCCGTAAATACGGCGTTTCTATCGGCGTCGTCAGCCAGCGGCCTACCGAATTGTCGGAAACCATGCTGTCGCAATGCAGTTCGTTTATCTGTTTGCGCACCACTAACCCGGATGACCAAGCTTATATCAGGGGTTTGGTGCCGGAAGCCGAGGGCGATTTGACCGATATATTGACTTCGCTGGGTCGAGGCGAAGCTCTGGTTTTGGGCGAAGCTGCGCCGTTACCGACGCGCGTGCAGATTTACCGGCCGAATCCCGAACCGAAAAGCAACGATGTGGATTATTTCACCGGTTGGCGGGAAGGGCCGGATGATCTGGATGTTGAGGAAATCGTTAACTTATGGCGCACCCAGACACGTAAATAAGATTTTCACGACGAAGACACGAAGGACACGGTTTTTATTTCTGCGTATTCTTCGCATAAAAAGGTTGTTATCAATAATTCAATGTTATAGCATCTTGTCTAACGGATTGTCGGGGCGGCATTGTGCATCAGCGATTGAAATTTAATATGCACCTGAAAAGGTGTCTACTTTATGTTAGAGCACATGAAACTCCATGCACACGGCCTACAGATAGAACTACGTCCAAGACAGTTGGTGGACGATGAAGATTGGGCCCGCGTCCAAGTGCTGATCGAAGCCAATGGCTTTAGTGGTAATTTTGAAGCTTGGCTTCAGTTGGGTGACCTTGAGCGTTTCGCAAACGAGATTGGTGCTATGTACGAATCGGTAGGGGAATCAAGCACCGCTGTTCTTGTTAGTGCTGAGC
>JBAQYH010000131.1:0-4425 GCA_049299935.1 Methylobacter sp.
AGCCAAGCTCGTTCGGAATCGGCAGGCGTTTGGCCAGCTCGGGCAGGGTGGCATGAAAAGCCGTATCGAAGCAGACGATTTGCGGCGCATTAAAACGTTGCAGGCACAAATCCAGGCCCAGCAAATTGCCCGGCAAATGCAGCGGGGCAAGATGGATCAGCTGTTCCAGCCGGGAACGCTCGGCCGCATCGACCCGTCTTGCCGGATCGGTCATATCGCCGCCATGCACAAAGCGATGCCCGACCAGATCCGGCATATCACCGGCCAGATCGTGCAGCAGCCGGTCGAAGGCTTCCCGTTGGTCGCGGACACGCTCATAGCGGAAATTGCGCCGCGCACCGTCAGCGGAAAACAGGCTCGCCTTGATCGAAGACGAGCCGCTGTTGATGGTTAGAACCGAGCGATTCATCAATAAGGCCACACCCAGTTGTCGACTTCAGGCAAATCGGTGCCGTGTTCGTAAGCGTAGTTTCGGCACTCGATCTGCATGTCGCGCATGCTTTCTTTGACATGCGCGCCCGATACGCGCAGCGCCGGAACGCGGTTGATTGCATCGATCACCAGGCTGAAACGGTCGATCTCGTTCTGGATCGCAAGTTCCAGCGGGGTATTGATGCTGCCTTTTTCCTTGTAGCCGCGCACGTGCAGGTTCTTGTGGTTGTTGCGGCGATAAGCCAGGCGATGGATCAGCCAGGGATAACCGTGGAAGTTGAACAGAACCGGCTTGTCCAGCGTGAACAGGCTGTCGAAATCCTTGTCCGATAAGCCGTGGGGGTGTTCGCTGTCCGGTGTCAACTTGTACAGGTCGACCACGTTGATGAAGCGAATCTTGAGTTCGGGGAAATTCTCGCGCAGCAACACCACGGCGGCCAGCGCTTCCTTGGTCGGGATGTCACCGGCGCTGGCTATCACCAGATCCGGCTCGACGCCTTGGTCATTGCTCGCCCAGCCCCAGATGCCGATGCCTTTGGTGCAATGCTTGATCGCCGCATCCATGTCCAGAAATTGCAGGTGTTTCTGCTTGTCGCAGACGATCACGTTGATATAGTTGGTGCTTTTCAGGCAATGATCGGCAACCGACAACAGGCAGTTCACGTCGGGCGGCAGGTAGATGCGCGTCACCTCTGGGCTTTTGTTGACCACCACGTCGAGAAAACCGGGGTCCTGATGGGTAAAGCCGTTGTGATCCTGGCGCCAGACGGTCGAGGTAATCAGCAGGTTCAGCGACGACACCGGCGCGCGCCATGGGACTTCCTTGGACATCGCCAGCCATTTGGCATGCTGGTTGAACATCGAATCGATCACATGCACGAAGGCTTCGTAGGTGGAGAAGAAACCGTGGCGGCCGGTCAGCAGATAGCCTTCCAACCAGCCTTCCAGCGTGTGCTCGGACAGCATCTCCATGACCCGTCCGTCAGGAGACAGTTCGCCGCCGCCCGCATCTTCCGGCAGGTAGTCGGCCAGCCAGGTTTTTTTGCTGGCTTCGTACACGTCGTCCAGTTTGTTCGAGCTGTTTTCGTCGGGGCCGAACACGCGGAAATTGTGCATGTTCAGACTCATGATGTCGCGCAGGAACTTGCCCAGCGGACGCGTGTTTTCAGCGCTGGTGGTACCCGGTTTGGTCACGACGGCTGCATAGTCGCGGCAATCCGGCATGTGCAGGGCTTTGCGCAGCAGGCCGCCGTTGGCGTGGGGGTTGGCACTCATGCGCCGTGCACCCTTGGGAGCAAGGGCTTTGAGTTCGGGCAGCAAGCATCCGTCCCGGTCGAACAGTTCTTCCGGCCTATAGCTGCTCAGCCAGTCCTCCAGCTGCTTGAAATGTTCCGGAGTATCGCGAACGTTGCCGAGAGGCACTTGGTGGGCGCGCCAGAAGCCTTCCACTTTCTTGCCGTCAACTTCCTTCGGCCCGGTCCAGCCTTTGGGGCTGCGCAGCACGATCAGCGGCCAGCGCGGGCGAACCGGCTGGCCGCTGCTGCGCGCTTCCTGTTGAATGCGGCGTATTTCCAGTACGCATTGTTCCATGGTTGCAGCCATGGCCTGGTGCATGGTGTCCGGGTCGCTGCCCTCGACGAAATGAGGCGTCCAGCCGTAGCCCTTGAACAGGTTTTCCAGTTCCTCATGCGAGATGCGCGACAGGATGGTCGGGTTGTTAATCTTATAGCCGTTCAGATGCAGGATCGGCAGCACGGCGCCATCGCGGATCGGGTTCAGGAATTTGTTCGAATGCCAGGAGGTCGCCAGCGGGGCGGTTTCGGATTCGCCGTCACCGACCATTACCGCAACGATTAAATCCGGGTTGTCGTAAGCCGCGCCGAACGCATGCGACACGCTGTAGCCGAGTTCGCCGCCTTCATGGATCGAGCCCGGCGTTTCCGGTGTGCAATGGCTGCCGATGCCGCCCGGAAAGGAAAATTCCTTGAAGAACTGGCGCATGCCGTGTTCGTCCTCGCTCTTGTTCGGGTAGGTTTCGCTGTACGCGCCTTCCAGATAGACCGGGCCGAGCACGCCGGGCGCGCCGTGTCCCGGACCGGCCAGAAAAATGGCATTCAGGCCGTACTTGTTGATCAGCCGGTTGAGGTGGATATAAGTAAAAGAAAGGCCTGGACTTGCGCCCCAATGCCCCAGCAAACGATTCTTCACATGCTCTATCTTCAGCGGCTCGCGCAGCAGCGGATTGTCACGCAGATAAATCATGCCCGCCGCAAGATAGTTGCAGGCACGCCAGTAGGCGTCAATTTTTTTGATTTCTTCTTGGAGTAGCGCTGTCGGTTGGGCGGTCATGGTGTATGCATCCGGGGTTGGTTTCAAAGAGGCTGGTTAATTTTCGATATTAAACCCTGCCACTGTGACGCCCGTATGACAGTCCGTTGAGAATGCCTGACAAAAAGTACTGTTTACTCCGCTTAGGTCACTTATACCCGGATTTTTATTCACCACGAAGACACGAAGAACACGAAGAAAAGCGATGGTAAAAGTTTCGTGTTTGGGGGATCTCATTCCCGGTTGTCGCGACGGTCCCGGCCGTTCGGGTTGTTATTAAGGCCGGGCGTTTGTTTTGAAGCCAATACAGGCGATAATGCCGCTCGCTATACGATTCAGTTAAGGAACAGGTATTATGAAATCCAGAGATAGACGACGGGGGCTGGTGTTAGTTAATACCGGCTCGGGCAAGGGGAAGTCTTCCAGCGCTTTGGGCATGGTTTTTCGTGCCGCAGGCTGGGACATGAAGGTCTGCGTCATCCAATATATTAAGGGGCAATGGCAAACCGGCGAACAAAAAGCCGCCGAACGGTTCGATAATATCGAGTGGCATGCGTTGGGCGACGGTTTTACCTGGGATACTAAAAATCCCGAGCAGGACATTAAAACCAGCCGGGAAATTTGGGAATTGAGCAAGGCCAAGATTTTATCCGAAGAATTCGATGTGGTGTTGCTGGATGAGATCAATTACTGCTGCGGCTATAACTGGATTTCCGGCCAGGAAATAGCCGATTTTATCCGCAATGAAAAACCGGCCTGGCTGCATTTGATTTTGACGGGCCGCAATGCTGCGCCTGAAGTGATAGAAGTTGCCGATACCGTAACCGAAATGGTCAAAGTGAAACATGCTTATGAGCAGGGGATCAAAGCCGAACAGGGGATTGAATTTTAAAAAGTATTACGCGGGTTCACAAGCTGGAGTGACTGTGAAAGTATTATCCAAATTTGGTTAAAAAAACATTTACCATGGAGAACACGAAGAGCACGGAGAAAATAAATTCATTAATTCAATGCATTAAAAACTTCGTGTTCTCGGTAATTACTCCTGCATTGCTCTACCTCCTGCATCCTTGCAGTCGTCTGTGTTCTCCGTGGTTATTCTTTATTTTTTCTAAAAACGAATACTTTCACACCCTCTGGAGCTTGGGAACCCGCGTAAAGTTGTTAAGCGTTGATAATAGCTATAGAATTTTAAAGTAAATGCACAGGTCAACCTGTAAAATGGTTTGCGATTGTCACAACGAGGAGAAGAAAAATGTCAGAAACACAAAAAATCATGATGGCTGTTGCCGCTGTTTTTATAATGGGCTTCATTTTGGTCGGTGTCAGTAAAGAAGACCAGACTCCCGAACAAATGGAGGCTGCTGCAAAGATTAGAGGGATGGTTGCAATGCAAATGATGGCAAATGAAAAATGCCCGGCAAAAATCAAGGAGGCGACAGGGGAGCAAGTGTTTACCACGTCTGAAACCGAGAGTGATAAGGAGACTTATCTCACTTTGAAATGGGTCGGTGAAAATGCCGATAAGGGCGGATTCAAAAACGCGTCATGCACATTAAATGCGTCTTTGGGTGGAATCTCGGAATTAATTATCGATGATAAGGTCATCATAAAGAAAAAAATCTAGATTACACTGAATTCCGGTTGGATCATGCTGTCTTGCAT
>JBAQYH010000132.1:0-9427 GCA_049299935.1 Methylobacter sp.
CGGTAAGCATTAGCCCAAAAAACCAGAAAATCGCTCCGACAAGTCCCGCCTCTACCCAAGCCCCCATTATGTAAGAATGGGACGGAATCAAATCGCTTTCGTATATCCCATGGATATCATACCCGTGCTGGCTCAAGGCATAGACCAAAATATCAGCATATTTCTGATCCTTCGCCCACGACCCATGCCCGATAATCGGAGAATCGATTATCGCCTGACCCGATGCCAGAATTTCAGATCGCCCTCCCAGCAGAACCCCCATATCCCCAGAGGACTGCATGAGGTACTTATCGCGCACTTCCGCACCGAACCAACCTTCAGTTACACTATAATCATAAAGCGCGGTAATGCCGTAAATTGCCATACCGCCCAACAAAACCAGCATCGCAATCTCGCTTCGTTTTAACTTCTTCAAACCAACCCGGTTCGATTTCTTTACCGATATGAATCCTCCGGCCAACAAACAAACCAACCCAAGTGAACGAAAATCCATATAAAGATTTAATACTCCCATACCCAGAATGATGCCGGACGACAAGAATTTCCTTTTCTCAAAAAAACCGGTTTGCGAAGCCAGCACTGCAAGAAGCGTGATTGCCATGCCATACCCGAATTTCCAAGGATAATCTTCTACAAAAACGTTAGGATTAAGAAAGTAAGCCAGAATTTGCCCTAAGGCGATTCCTACTGCGAACGAGAAGAACCGCTTGCTTTCTCCATTGAGATACAAATAAATAGCCGAAAAATTCAACAGCAGAAAAGCAATCTTCGACCATCCCCTGCTCCAATCCTCAAGTGGCGTGTCCCGAATGACATCGGTCACAATCTGGGCCAACAGCCATGCAAGTCCGAGCAACATCAGTTTCCTCGGCAAAGGAGCCAGCAATAATCGTCCACGCGCCTTCAACAAAAACGGCAACAGACCAAGAAGCAGTATCTCGGACAAAAACAAACGACCAACAAACTCCACTTCTATGAATATCAGCGCCGGGATGAGACATGCGAAAACATTCCCAAATAAGCCGGATCGTAAAGAGGGGGTTTTCGACAGCCCCCAGGCAGGAAGTGGGGCACAACGTTCAGACAATTTTTCTGTACTCATGATTCATTTTTTTTTGTTATGTGGCGCTTTATCCGGGGAGGCAAACATATTCCCTCCCATCAGTTTTTTGTAGATCGTCATTAAACCATCCCCATAATGACGCTGTGTATAATGTGACCGAATCAAATCCGCATTCCTGTGCCCGACAGTAGGAATTACATCCTGATTCAGAAAACATTCTCTGAGTGCAACTTCCAACGCCCCCACATCGCCCGGTGCGACAATTTTCCCATGTATTTCATCATCAACAACGGAACCGCTGTTTGGCGTAGTAATCACGTAGCATCCGCATGCCATAGCCATAAAAACAACCCGTGCAGAACCTTCCGCTAACGACGGGAACACAAAAATATCGGCCCTACTCATATGTTCTGCAAGTTCACCCCACGGCAAATGACCGGTCACCGTAACACGTTCATCTGCAAAAAAAACCGGGAACTCATTTCGCAAATTCGGATCGATGGAACCAATCGCCTCGAATTGCCAAGACAAATCACGGGTGCGCATAAGCGCCTCCAGTAAAATTCGGCCTCCTTTCCTAGCCCCCATATCGCCCGCAAACAAAACCCTGATGGGCCGATCTGTCAATGAAGAAAAAGAACGCGAAGGAATCAACGATAAGAACCGGTCATCAATCCCTGTATATAAAACAAAAATACGGCTTGGGTCATGGCCAAAGTGAGTAAAGGTTTCTTTAACAAAATCCGAATTCACAAGAAGATAATCCGCTTGATCCGTATCTTTGAGAATGTTACGCCACATCCTGTTGATGGGTTCATCCTGCCCTCGCGGCGGCAACTTCCCTCCATGTGAAATGAGATAATCCAAGGCAGCCGGATGTGCAATCGAATGATCGCAAAGAGCAACCATGCCCTTTTGTTTGGCAATGTGTACGGAGTCGCGACCATATCCGGAACGATAGTGATAAATCTTGGCCGGAAAATTTCGGACAACAGACTCGGCCTGCCACGCATAAAATCGAAAGCCGTAGTCGACGAGGCTCTCAAAACGCGGCATCCGTCTGGCAATAAGACGAGCGGCTCCATAAATTAGCTCTGAGAGCCATAAAGAATGGACAAAGACATCCGGCAGGTTTTCCCGGCGTTGCAATAGCCGTTCGATTGGTGCATACCTATCCAACTTTAACCAAGCAAGCCATTGCCTAAGTTTGGGCGTCGGGTAGCCGGCAGTGATAAATCCCGCCAGCACATTATGCTTATAGGCCTCGGCCGCCGCCATACCCGTGATAAATTTATGGTGTCCGTTTGATACGATAATCATAGCGCTATTTTAATCGGCTTTACGATGCTTTAGCCATTCCCAAGTTCTGAGCAAACCTTCCTCAAGAGGAACCTGCGGTTGCCATAAGAGCTCTTTCCGGGCACGGGAAATATCAAGGATGTTGCTAGGCACATCCAACTTACGTGCAGGTGAATATTGAATGACCGGTATTCGCCCTGTTATGGGCTGCATGATGTTGACTAACTCATTCAAGGTGTGTGAAACACCGCCGGCAATATTATAGATTTTTGATGGCGCATCTCTTTCAATCGCAGCCACTACCGCCGAAACCAGATCGCTGATATAAAAGTAATCCCTTGCAACCGTGCCATCCCCCCAAATCGATATGGGTTCCCCTTTCAGAATTTGCCACAAGAAGGCCGTTACTGCGCCTTGCCCGGACATCGGGTCCTGCCTGCCGCCATACGGATTGGCGAAGCGCAGGACGGTATAATCCAATCCATAAAGATGATGGTATAAGTGCAGGTATTTTTCGATAGTCACCTTGGCAATTCCATGCGAACAGATCGGAGCCGTCGGGTGCGTCTCAGCGATAGGCTGAAATTGCGGCACACCGTATACCGTTCCGCCCGATGATGCGAAGATAATCTTACGTACCCCAGTCTGCTTGACGAGATTCAACAGTCTTATGGTTCCTATGACATTGGTCTCAATATCGTAGGCCACATCGTCATTTGACGATTTGGGCAAAGTCGTACTTACCAGGTGGACAACAACATCCATCCCCACCACAGCCCGGCATAGATCATCTTCGTTTAAGAAATCCCCATGCATTAACTCAATATGGCCCAGTACATGCGCAATGTTTCGAATATTGACATTCTGCCGCTCGAAAACCCGAACACTGTGGCCTTGCTCAACCAATGCGTCAACGACATGAGAACCGATGAAGCCCCCGCCTCCCAGAACGACGCACTTTAGCCGGCCGGCCATTACCGGCCACTCCCTATGTCTAACTTATCAGGCTCGCTGCGGCGCTTTAATATTCTTTTAATCCCAAAATAATATTTTTTAAACAGAAAATTAATTTTGGCAACTGGTCCTACCGGGTGCACCTTGGTATTAATAAAAAGGCAGTCCGAATAATCATGGTGAGAGAGTTTCACAAAATGAAAGCCGCACGCCTGTACTCTCCGTACCGCGCTCTGAATTCGCGGCAGCTCGGCCTTATCAAGGAAATCATGGAACTCGACTGTTATTTGGCCTATGGCGGCGAGAAACTCAGGCGGCAGTTTTTCCAGCACCTCTATTTCCGCCCCCTCGATGTCGAGTTTTAACAGGTCGATTTTGTTTAATTTTTTTTCACTACAAAAATCATTTAGTTTCGTGGATTTGACTGCCACAGCGTCCTGTCCCGTTCCCTCGGAAAAGTACGCGGAACTGCACTTTTCTTCGCCCAAATTCAGAATCAGGTCTGCCCCTGAACCGGAAACAGCCGAATTAAAAAAAGTCACATTTTCCAGTTCAGGCAACATTGGAAACAGCCGG
This sequence comes from Methylobacter sp., assembly GCA_049299935.1. Classification (GTDB taxonomy): domain Bacteria; phylum Pseudomonadota; class Gammaproteobacteria; order Methylococcales; family Methylomonadaceae; genus Methylobacter_A. The sequence continues at coordinate 3,893 of JBAQYH010000132.1, forward strand.
GGGTCAGGCTCAAAGCCATAGACTGTAGCCAAGTGTTCTTTAGCCAGGCAAGTTGAAAATGCGCCGTAATTTGCGCCGCAATCGACAACTGACGGGGTTGCGCCTAAAAACTCTTTTACAAATGTATGGCCGCATACACTAAGCAATTCCATTACCAGCCCCAAATATTGTTAAGTAACGATTTCCTGCAAAAAATCACGTCCCGCTCCCAAGCATGGGGGCCCAATGACACTCCGTAATTCCTGAACATAACGGGATAAAGATCAAAGCCAGTCAAAAACCCGGCCACATGCGCAAATGATGGAGAAATATTTTCGTATTCCGCCAGAAAAGAACATTCGACGAGCAAAACATCAATGTCCGGCAAGGTACTAACCGCGCCGTGAAGCACACTCAACTCATGGCCTTGAACGTCAATTTTCAAGAATTTTCTGGCAGCCGGTCTTGCTCCAAGCCCGAAGCTATCCAATGTATCCAGATAGGCGTTTTGAGTCCCTTCAACCTTAACTTGCAATGCGGGCTGTGTCGCTGCGTAATCATATAACGATGAATGTGCGGAACGTTCTGCAACGTGTATCTCCACCTGTTCTTTTTTATTTGACAAGCCGACGTTATGGACTTCAACGTTATCGGCTTTCTGGAAACGCTGCTTGTATTCCTCGAATTCTTGCCGCAAAGGTTCGAATGCAACAACACGGGTGTTGGGAAAGAACTCCAAAAAAGACTCGCACCAATACCCGGTATTTCCGCCTACATCTATCAACAGATTATTCTCACTGGGATCAAGCAGTCTTAATAAGAGAATTTTGTCGTCATAGCTGTGCGGGCATTTCAGGACCCGGGGTATGATTCGCTTTGGAATGGTTTTTCCCGACCGGACAGCGCGTTCTAATTCGCAAATCAAACTGAAGCGCAGATCTATCGCATGAGCATAGTGTTGTAAAAACCGAAACATATCTCTCTTCTGAATTTAGAAACGGAACGCAACCGTAAGCCGGCAACCAATTACCTTGCTCAAAGGATGCATCCAAACCGAGGGGGCTATCGTAGCGACACACATAATCAAGCTCAGCCCTGCTTTGGTAACAGCCCCCCCCTCCAGCTTTAATAAATAGAATGAAGCCCATCCTGCCATCAAGCCAATGCAGCAGGCAACGCATAATTGCCTACTTTCGCGAGGCAATAGTTCTGCTAGCGGTATGTGATAATCACGATGATAGCCAAGAATGACAAAACCGCTGCCGATCACCAATGCCAACAGGTATCCAAAAGCAACGCCTTCGCCGCCTAAAAAGCTCCCCAAAAAATAGCCTAACGCAAGATTCATAGGAGCCATAACAATGTATTCCAACGTATTCCAACGCAATAAGCCAGTGCCTAGGTTAATGAAGTAAGCGGGCCCGCTAAGCGTATTGAACCAATATGCCATGGATATAAGAGCCGCATAAATAACGAAACTCTGCTCATAATGCCCGATCCAAAGCTCGCTGGCTAATGGTGCAACGGCCATTACACCGGCATAGAGCGGCAGTGAGAGAAAAAATATGACCCGGTAAGAATCCAAGTATATTTTAGAAATTTCTTCGGGTGCATTTTCGTGAAGATTGGCGATGTGCGGAACCATCACCTGATTGGCGGAAACCAACAGCGAGCGGAACTGCGTGACCATCCGGTTTGCCATCTCATAGTAAGCGACCGTGGACAATCCGCCGAATTTCGTCATCAGCATCTTGGTGGTAGGATCAACCAACATGCCAAAAATAGAAATAAGCTGGAAATTAAATCCGTACCGGAACATCTCCTGAAAAAGTGATAAACGCCAAGTACAAACCACTACCGGCAATGAAGGAAGCTCACGCCTAAGTAATGCCCAGCTCCCAAACAACATCAACAGCCCCTGTCCGATCTGCGCCCAAGCCAAGCCGACTAAACCATGCGCAGGAACAAATATCAACGTAAGCAGCCAAAGAAGCACAGTCGCCAACATCGACACCAGCACACGCAAATCGATGCGTTGACAGCCGTCCAGGCCGGAAAGAAACACACTTGCAACTGTCCCAATCCACACCGACACCAACGCATAGGGGAGAATTGCGAGCGCATCCGAAATATGCTGAAGCGGAATTAATTTGCCCATCATCCATGTAATAAGCGGATAGCCCCCCGCAAGAACGCAAGCCAAAACAACACCAATGGTAACGGCTGTTGTCTGGATAACTTCCGAGGCTTTATTTTTCTCACCACGCGCGATGTATTTAGCCGTGTATTTCACAGCGCTTCCGGTAAACCCCATCTCGCTGATTCTTGAAGCCGATACAGTAGCCAACACAATGGCCCAAATACCCACCTGTTCGGATCCAATCGTCCTCAACAAGTAGCGGTACAACAGGAAAAGAACGCCCCCGGAGACTACCACTTGAGCAACCGCCATGATGGCATTTCGGGTTAAACGGTTACCGTTCATTTTTTACGAACAAGCAGTTGGAATGATTGTTAGCCGCGCCTGCATTAATAGACCTTGGTTCGTTAACCCGCAGACTCCAGCCGCGCAATCCGCGTGGAACGCCTACGCCCTCTTTTGCCCCATGCCATTCGTGCAACGGAATGCAGAATCCCGTTTTAGGCCGGTTGACTATTGCATCCGGCAAAGGTCGCTTCAGCACACCGACGAGATGGCGCTTGGCGGGCGGAGCGCTAGGATACGACAAACAAGGCGCCAGCGCACGAAACAAAGCAATATCCACCATAGGCGTCCGTATCTCCAACGAGTGCGCCATGCCTGCCCAGTCGGAATCCCGCAACAGCATATTGCGCATGTACAGGGACATTTCCATCGCAGCCACTTTTGCATGCGGTGTACCGACGGGTTTTAGCCATTCATCCAAGCGGACGACAGGCTGGAGCGTTGCCCAGCCGTCCCTGACCAATTCGCCATCCATAAACTGCGGCAACTCCCAGGGCATGAATAATCCTCTGCGCAGCAAATAAGCGCCGCCATAGCTGCCGCCATATTCGAACAGGCCGGCAAACTTGGGTGAGGTGAATCGTTTGACCAGCGGTCCGGAAACGACGCGCATGAATCGCCCTATTCCCGGCATCTGTGCAAAAGGCTTAAGACGGGAAACCAACACCGGAATCTGCCGGAAGCTCGGGTATCCACCCAACAACTCATCCCCGCCCACGCCGGAGAGCGCCACTTTCAATCCTGCCCGCCTTGCCGCGCGAGCGACAAAATAGGTATTGACACCGTCTATGCTGGGTTGATCCATGGCATGGAGTATTGCAGGCAGTTCCTGGTCAAAATCGTCTTGGGAAATATGCGCAACATGGTGGGTGCAGCCGTAATGCACTGCAATTTCCCGCGCTAAAGGCACCTCGTCCTCAGGACTGCCCTTGTACTCGTCAAAACCCAGCGTAACCGCATGAAGCCGGTTGACATCATCCGAAGCCAGGGCCGTCAGGGTGGCTGAATCCAAGCCTGCGGAGAGAAAAACCCCTACCGGTACATCGGCTATCAAATGCTGTTTGACACTGTCGCGTAGCGCCTCTTTCAGAACCTCGCCAGCGTGCTGATCTGCTTGTGTGGCGGCAGCCTTGCCCAATTCCTCGGCAACATCGAAATACTTGCGCGGGATCCGCAGCCCGCTCCGGTCAAGCCAAAGGCTGTGTCCGGCACGAAGCGCAAAAAGGTTGCGGTAAAGCGTGTAGGGCTCAGGCACGCATCCCCACAGAAAAAAACCGACATGCCCTGCCGGCTCGGGCTGCTCGTCGATACCCTCTCCAGCCAAGATGGCCTTGACCTGGGAGGCGATACGCACAGTTGCTCCGTCATCATGGAAGTAGAGGGGTTTTATCCCGAAATGGTCGCGCGCCAGGAAAAGGCCTTGTTTTTCCTCATCCCAGATGACAAAGGCGAACATCCCTTGCAGGTGATCCACCATATCCTGCCCGTATTCGCGCCAGGCATAGAGCAGAACTTCGGTATCAGAGCCGGAATGAAACCGGTGCCCTCTTGCTTGCAGGCGTTCGCGCAGTTCCCGGTAATTGTAGATTTCGCCGTTGAAGACGATGCGCAGACTGCCATCGGCGGTGGACATAGGCTGGGCGCCGCGTTCAGTCAGATCCAATATCGAAAGACGCCGATGGGCCAACCCCACCGCATAATCTTGCGATAGCCATAGACCGTTACCGTCGGGGCCGCGGGCACGCATTGACTCGCGCATTTTCAATAACTCTGTTTGTTCAATCCGCTGACCGCTGTTCCGGTAAGCGAATATCGCTGCCAAACCGCACATTAGATCACCTTGCCTTGCGCGGAGCAGAAGATATTCGGCCGGGTAAATGCGGCGCTCCGCACCCTCGGATATTTTTATCGATTTTTCCGATGCCCCATGACCGCCGGCTTTTTGGGCGATGATGCGTCAGCATTTCTACTCGAACTTTTTCTTGGCTTAGCGAGGACATCATTTCCGTAACAAAGCTTTTAATAATCTTTATTCAGCGCGTTATCGCCAATCCGCGGCCATGCGGTCAGTACGGCCTTGACCACAGTCGCTAAGGGGATAGCCAAAAACACCCCCCAAAAACCCCACAACCCGCCAAAAAACAAAATGGCGACGATGATGGCGATTGCATGCAGATTAACCGCCTCGGAAAACAGTATCGGCACTAGCACAACACCGTCCAGCGCCTGGATGATCGAGTAGGCAATGACGACGTACATGAACTCATCGCCGCCGAAGCCCCACTGGAAATAAGCGACGCCCAAAACCGGGAAGGTAACCAGTGTTGCACCGATGTAAGGAATAATGACCTGCAAGCCCATCAAAACAGCCAGCAGCATTGCGTAATTCAGACCCATCGAAGCATACGTCACATAACTGACCGCCCAGAGAATAAAAACTTCGCCGAACTTTCCGCGCACATAATTGCCGATCTGGACATCGACCTCCTCCCAAACGTGTACGGTCAAACGCCTATCCCTAGGCATAAACTGCAAAAACCAAGCTATTAATACCTGTTTGTCTTTTAACAAGAAAAACACCATCATCGGAACCAGGAATAAATAAATCATGACGCTGACCAAGCCCATAACTGAGGCCGCCGAAAGCGACAACACATTCTGTCCGTAAGTTAACAGCTCCCTCTGCACGGCAAACATCATCTGCTGGATTTTGCTTTCCGAAATCAATTTCGGGTACATTTCCGGCAAGCGCATGATGCCGGTTTGCGCCCTGTTAATTATCTCCGGAATTTGTTGCACCAGGTCGACAGCCTGTTGCGAAACCATCGGTATCAAATAAAACAGCAAAAAAATCAAACAGGCCATGAATACCGAAAACACCAGATATACAGCCGGCATGCGCGGCATCTTCATGCTTTCGGCCTTACTGACCACGCCTTCCAGTAAATAGGCCAGCACGATCGATACAAAAACCGGCATTAACAAATCGGACAATGAATAAATCAGTACAAAACTGACAATCAGAATGATCGCCAGTGCAAATGCCTGGGAATTTGGTAAAAACCGCTTAA
>JBAQYH010000133.1:0-7809 GCA_049299935.1 Methylobacter sp.
CTTCGATACCGCGACATTGGGGGGATTGGTCTATCAACAGACCGTGCTGGCGAAAATGGCCCAAACGGCAGGATTGGACTGGGATAACGAAAAAGCGCATTCCGCGCTCTATGATGCCGAAAAAACGGCGGAACTGTTTTGCATGATCGTCAACCGCTGGAAGCAGCTGGAACAAGGTGCACAGATCGGGCTGGCGTAACGTAACCGCATACGCACCCACTTAAGATATAACACCACTAAGACACGAAGGACACGAAGTTTTATCTTATTTTTCTTCGTGTCCTTCGTGTCTTCGTGGTGAATTAATCAGTTTTTTTGTGTTGCGTTACCCGCAGCGTTTATCCCTCTACGCCGCCAACCGCAGCCAGCATCTTAGCCAGCTCGCCCTGCTGGTACAAACCGGTCACAATATCGCAACCGCCGACCAACTCGCCGCCGATGTAAAGCTGGGGATAGGTCGGCCAATTCGAATATTCTTTAAGCGCCTCGCGAAGTTCAGGGTCCTCAAGAATATTAACGTGCATATATTTAGCATGGCACGCCTCCAATATTTGCACCGTCTGCCCGGAAAAGCCGCACTGAGGAAAATCCGGTGACCCTTTCATATATAAAACAACCGGATTATTTTCAATCTGGCCTTTAATTCTTTCTACAACGCTCATAATGACAATCACCTAATAAATAAAAACCCACTGATTTTATCTACTTTACACCGATTAAAAAAGGAAATCTTGCAATCCATACCGGACAAACAGTTATCGCCATCAGGCATCATTCAATACGTTCGCTTTGTTGAGATGAAAATCGCGAAAACTTTTGCCCTGGAACAGCTTTTAACCGTTTTGATAACAGAGAAAAAACGTATATAGTCCAGCTGATTAATTAACCCGCAGTCATTGCCATTTTTATACCTCATGTTTAGCTTAGCCGCTCAATTCATCTTAGGCTTACTGTATACCAATGCGGGCGAATGGCTGATGCATAAATACATTCTGCATGCGCTGGGACAAAACCGGCATAGTTTCTGGGCTTATCACTGCCATGAACATCATACCGTTTGCGCCAAGAATGCCATGCTCGATCCGGGCTATCAATCTTTGGTCTTAACGACATGGAACGCCCAAACCAAGGAATTGGCGGTATTGACAGCCATTGTGCTGCTGCACGTGCCGCTGTTTATATTATTCCCCCTATTTACCGGTACGGTGTACGCGTCCTTGATGCTTTATTACTACAGGCATCGCAAGGCTCACCGTGACCCAATCTGGGCTAAACGGTATTTGCGCTGGCATTACGACCACCATCTTGGCGGCAACTGTTGCGCTAACTGGTGCGTTACCTGGCCCTGGTTCGACTACCTGCTGGGAACACGTATAAAATCATCATCCTCCGGTAAATGAAGCGGCTGCGATAAACCGGACCTTAGTAGGCGCAATCACAGCGGTTCGTTCTCACGAGTGTGGGGAACGCGGCACCTCACGCGCCCAGCGTTTATAATCATCCGGTTCATCCCCACGGGTGTGGGGAACGCAAGGCCATCATTATCGCGCATGGCGGCGTTATCGGTTCATCCCCCCCTGCGTCAGAATAGTTGTCGCCTCAAATTTTAAGAAAAAATAAAATTTGAGATTAGGCATGAAAAAATATAAAAGATACTCAGCAGGCTTCAAAGAGCAGGCATTGGTAAAAGTTTACAGTCGTAGCAATACCCAGTCGATTCAGTCCGTCGCAGACGAATTGAACATCAATTTAACTACCTTGAAGACGTGGATGAAACAAAGCGAACAGGACGTCAATAAACCTGCACACCCGAAATCAAAACGTCCTGCGGATTGGAACCCAGAAGAACGTCTTGCCGCATTGCTCCTCTCCCCAACCCTCTCTAACAGGAGAGGGAGACTGGCCACCTTATTCTCTCCTGCCCAACAACAGCTTATCATCAACTTCCGCCACCACTTTTGCCAATAAATCCTTCTGGCCTGTCTGAAAATTTGCCGCATCGGTTTCCCTACGCAGCCAGGTAAACTGGCGTTTGGCCAGTTGCCGGGTGGCGACGATGGCTTTTTCGGTCATGGTTTCAAGGTCATCTTCGCCTTGCAGGTACGACCAGGCCTGCCGGTAACCGACAGCTCTGACTGAGGGCATTTTTTCGGTTAAATCGCCGCGTTGATACAGCGCCGCCACTTCGTCGATAAAGCCCTGCTCCAGCATCTGTTTAAAGCGCCGGGCTATGATGTCGTGCAGGATGGCCCGGTCTTGCGGGGCGATGATCAGCTTTATTCTTTGATAGGGAATGTCTTGCGCCTGGGCTTCGGTGAAAAAAGACGTTAACGGCTTGCCGCTGATTTCGTAGACTTCCAGCGCGCGTTGGACGCGTTGCGGGTCGTTGGGGTGGATTCTCGCCGCCGACTCGGGATCAATCCCGGCCAGCCTACTGTGCAGGGCTTCTTTGCCCAATTGTTCCAAGTCCCGGTCGAGTTTGGCCCGGATGTCCGGGTCGGCTTCGGGCAGCACCGCAAGGCCGCTGTTCAGCACGTTAAAATACAGCATGGTGCCGCCGACCAGTATCGGGATTTTTCCGCGCCGGGTTATATCGTCCATTAAATCCAGCGCCTGTTTCCTGAATTGGCCGGTGGAGTAAGATTCCGCAGGGTCGAGTATGTCGATCAGATGATGGGGGATGCCGCCCCGTTCTTCCAGCGTGGGTTTGGCAGTGCCGATGTCCATGCCTTTAAACACCAGCGCGGAATCGACGCTGATGATTTCGCCGTTAAGCGCCTGGGCAAGCTGTACGGATAGGGCGGTTTTTCCTGAGGCGGTAGGGCCCATCAGGAAAATGACTGGGGGATTGGGTTGATTTTGCATAAGTGGGATAATTTGTAACTACTCAAGCGGAACAGGGCTTGCAAGCCAAGCTAAGGCATAAAACCATGAAGAATATACATAGTTCCCACGCTCCGGCGTGGGAATTCAGTCCACAACGCTCCAGCGTTGCGAAACACCACCTTACCGGCAAAAAACACCTCGATCCGCACAAATTTTCCGGGACGCTGGAGCGTCTACTACTGCATTCCCACGCCGGAGCGTGGGAACGATAACAAAACGTTTCGGGCGAGGCAACATGTCCTGCCCGCCTACTCGTCTATTAAGTTACACCGACGTACAAACTTCCTGTCCTTCGTGTCTTCGTGGTGAATTATTCTACTGTCCGCGCAAAAAGAATTTATCCAAATCATTGGTCGATAATTCCACCCAAGTAGGCCTGCCGTGATTGCACTGCCCTATTCTTTCGGTTTGTTCCATGTCCCTCAGCAAGGCGTTCATTTCGTCGATAGTCAGGCGGCGGTGCGCGCGTACGGAGCTATGACAGGCTACCGTGGCTAATATTTCATTGGATCTTTCTTGTATCCGCTGACTCATGCCGTGTTCGGCGATGTCGGCCAATACATCCCGAACCAGGATTTCCATATCGGTATTGCCCAACAAGACGGGTATTGAGCGCAGGGTGATGGTTTCCGGCCCGGAACGGTTTATTTCAAAACCCAGGGTGTTGAAAAACTCATGCTCCTGTTCGGCCAAATCCGCTTCCGCCGTACTGACTTTTATTTTAATCGGCAGCAATAAGGGCTGGCTGGGCACCGCGCCGTTTTGGTATTGCTGTTTTAATCGTTCGTAGGTAACCCGTTCGTGCGCCGCATGCGCATCAACCAGGATGATGCCGTTGGGGGTTTCGGACAAGATGTAGATGTTGTGCAGATGCGCTATGGCATGGCCCAATGGTCTTGCTTCCGGTTGGACCGGTTGAGCTATCGGTTCGGATTTTGGGTAAAGCGAGGCATAGGCCTGAATGGCTTCTTCTACATGCAACGGCAGCGATGCTTGCTGCGGCGGTCTGTAGGTCGGTTTATTATCAAAACTGGATTTTGATTGTTGGGTTACGCTGTACCCAGATACCGTTGAGTTAAGGGCTTGTACCCCTTCTCCCTCTGATGAGGGCTTTGCATCGCTTAAGTCAACTGTATTGACGCTGTGTCCCGGCCTTAAATCGGCCAGCGACCGGTGCAGTGCCGAGAACAGGAAATCATGCACCAAACGGCCTTCCCTGAACCTGACTTCAAGCTTTGCCGGATGGGCATTGACATCGACCAGCGCGGGATCGAGCGTCAAATACAGGACGAAAACCGGGTGCCGCCCATGGAACAACACATCCTGATAAGCCTGCTTGACGGCATGGCTTACCAGCTTATCCTTGACCAGCCTGCCGTTGACGTAGAAAAACTGCATGTCCTGCTGGCTGCGGGAAAAAGTCGGCAAGCCGACCCAGCCGGTCAGTTGCAGGCCCGATGCGGCAAAGTCGATTTTTATTGAATTTTCGATAAAGGCCGAACCGCAAATACCGGCAATCCGTTGTTCCTGCTCCCTGTCCGTTGCCGCCGGTTTCAGGTTGAGTATTTCCTTTTGGTTGTGCGACAGGATAAAACCTATATCGAAACGGCTCAATGCCATACGCTGGATTAAGGTTTCTATGTGGGAAAATTCGGTTTTTTCGGTTTTTAGAAACTTGCGCCGGGCCGGGGTGTTGTAAAACAGGTCGCGCACGTCGACGGTGGTGCCTTGCGGATGCGGGTCGGGTTGCGGGTCGAAATCCTGCTCGGTTCCGTCGGCAACAACCTTCCAGGCGCAATCGGCATCGCTGATCCGCGAAATCAGCGTGAGCCTTGAAACCGAGCTGATGCTGGGCAAGGCCTCGCCTCGAAAGCCCATGCTGACCACCTGTTCCAGGTCTTTTAAGCTGGCAATCTTGCTGGTCGCATGGCGGGACAAGGCCAACGGCAAGTCTTCCTTGACGATGCCGCAGCCGTTATCCCGGATTTTTATCAGCCTTGCGCCGCCCTGCTCTATCTCGATAGTGACCTGACTGGCACCCGCATCGAAACAATTTTCAACCAATTCTTTAACCACCGAAGAGGGTCTTTCGACCACTTCGCCGGCGGCAATCTGGTTAACAAGTTGGGTGGGGAGTGAATGGATACGCATCAGACAGCCTAAAGCAAAACGCGTATTCTATATGACTAGGGGTAATTATTCACACTTCCTTGTAAATTGCGGCAATCGCGGCTTTTAGACTTTCGATTACATCTCCAAAGCCGCCACCTTGCTTTCCACAGGAATATCTTTATTGAAATAACTGAGCACGCCGTTAAAAATAGCACCGGCTATTTTGGATTGATGCGCGGTGTTGACTAACTTAAGCTCTTCCGACGGATTGGAGATAAACGCCGTCTCCACCAAAATAGACGGCACATCGGGCGACTTCAACACCAGGAACCCGGCCTTTTGCACCGAGGCGTAATGCAGTTCGCCGAGGCGTTCAAAGTTTTTCAGCACTTTCCTTGCAACATTCACGCTGGCGTCTTGGGTAGCGGTCTGCGACAGATCCAGCAATACTGAAGCCAGCACATCTTCTTTATCGTTAAGGCTGACGCCGCCAACCAAATCGGATGCGTTTTCGCTGTCGGCCAGCCAACGTGCGGCTTCGCTGGTTGCGCCCTTGTTGGACAAGGTAAACACCGAAGCGCCTTTGACCGTGGAATCATGGAAGGCGTCGGCATGAATTGAAATAAACAAATCGGCTTTGGCCGCCCTGGCTATTTGCATTCTTTTCCTAAGATCCACGTAATAGTCGCCTTTGCGGACCATGACAGCCTTCATGCCCGGCTGCTGGTTAATAAAATCCGCAAGTTTTTTAGCAATGGCAAGGGTAACCCTTTTCTCCTCGGTGCCGTTCTGTCCATGAGCGCCGGGATCGTCGCCGCCATGACCCGCATCAACCGCAACAACTATGGTTTTGTCCCGTTTGGCAACTTTTGTCGGTTCAACCGGAGTCTTTTTGCTTGCAGCCTCTTGAGGGTCTTTAGCGGGTTTTTCTGCAATTTTATTCAGGCCGGGCTGTCCCTGCCCGTCCCCCTTCGGGCGCTTCGCGTGCCAATCCGCTTCCGGCGGATTGGTCAGGCCGGGCTGTCCCTGTTCGTCTTCCTTCGGGCGCTTCGCATGCAAATCCGCTACCGGCGGATTGCTGCTCTCCGCCGTTTTGACAACAGCCGTTTTATCGGCAGTGGATTTAATTTCCACCCTCTCATCAATCTTCGCATATTTATCCGGGGATTTATCTAATAACTCAATAACCAAGCGATGACCATGTCCATCCAGTCTATTGGTTCTTAATGACGTGGTTTTGGGACTAATCTCTCTTTTTAAATCGACTACAATTCTTACATCGGTTTTATTTTTTGCTGCCACGCGTACTTGGGAAAAAAGCGGGTGAGACGGCGGCGGCTGGCTTAATGCCTGCTTTACATTGGCATTACGCATATCAATCACTAAACGCGCCGGGTTGTTCATCAGGAAAACCCGATGTTCAGGCGAGGATGTCACATCAAACAGCATTTGCGTTTGATCAGGCGTATTCCAATAACGCAATGCACTAATATTGATCTGTTCCGCATAACCGGGTACAGCCAATAACTGTAATCCAATGATAAACAAGACCTTCCAGTAACTTTCCATCGCCATAACTCACTAAAGTGATAATCCGGATTAGATTATAGCAGTATGTGTTTGTTTTTCCAGATCAGTTAAAGATATTTTTTTAGTCTTGTAAGGTCCTACGTAGTTCTACTGACCGTCCTGAGCCATCCGTAACCAAGCTGATAACGCCATCCGGTTCGGGTAAAAAGCCTTTGCCCATGTCGGGCCACTCAATAAAACACACGCAATCCTGATCGAAATAATCCCTTATGCCTATCCATTCCAGCTCCTCGGGATCGGCAACCCGGTACAAGTCAAAATGAAATATTTTGCGTCCGCCTATCGTATATTCCTCGACCAATGTATAGGTCGGGCTTTTGACCGCGCCGGTATAGCCTGCCGCCCTGAGAAAACCCCTAACCAGCGTTGTTTTTCCTGCGCCCAGGTCGCCATGCAAAAATATCACGCATTTTGTGGGCAGCTCTGCCCAAAGCTTGGCGCCAAACTGCTCGGTCGCCTCGGTGTCTTTTAAATAGGTCTTCATTAATTTAACTACTCATTGAGTTAGGGAAATAGATATAGGCAAAAGGCGAAAGGCGAAAAACTTCGCCTTTCGCCTTTCGCCTTTTTTATCCGTTTAAATCCGTCCAATCAGTGTCGCCTCGGCAACTGCTCCTGCGTCGCCTAAAGCGCCTACTTTTGGTGCTCTACCTCCTGCATCCTTGCAGTCGTAGAGGCGCCTACTTTTGGCATCCGTGTTCCATTATCATCAATTTACCAATTGCCTAATATAGGGCATCAAATCGCTGGCCAGCAAACCTCTTTCCCCGTCTTTTTCTGCGGCCAAATCCGCCGCCAGGCCGTGATTATAAACCCCTTGCTGCGCCGCATCCTGCAACGATAAGCCCTGAGCCAGCAAACCGGCAATCATGCCGGCCAATACATCGCCCATGCCGCCGGATGCCATGCCCGGATTGCCGGTATTGGAAACGGCAAGCTGATGCTCGGATGCAATCAATGTGCCCGCTCCTTTTAGAATGGCGACACCGCCGTAACTGGCTTGGATGGACAAGGCCGCCGCAAACCGGTCTTGTTGTATATAGGCCGTAGAGCAGTTTAAAAGCCGGGCCGCTTCACCGGGATGCGGCGTTAAAATCCAGTCGGGCTTTGCTGCGGGGGCATTGGCTAAAAGATTCAAACCGTCCGCATCGATGACCATCGGTTTTCCAGCGCTTATCGCGGCATTGAATAACGCTTTTGCCCAATCGCTTTGCCCTAACC
>JBAQYH010000134.1:0-1716 GCA_049299935.1 Methylobacter sp.
GCCTTATAACACGCTCATTCTTGATAAAATGGCTTTTAAAAATCCGATTCCCAAAATTGACGGACTTGCTCCTAAGAAAAATATAAAAGCATGGGTTGACCGAAAATTATTTATACACAATCTGGGCCATGCAACTGCGGCATACTTGGGTTACTTGGCTCATCCCGAGTCTATATTTTTATTTGAAGTTCTTTCCGACAGCCAATTAAAAGATGAAGTTCGTAATACGATGTTGCAGGCAGCGCACATTCTTCTTACAAAATATCCTGAGGAATTTACCCTTGAATCACTTACTGCTCATATTGACGATTTACTGGGGCGTTTCCAAAACAAAGCATTAGGCGATACACTTTACAGGGTGGGATGTGAGTTGCAGCGAAAACTTGGGGCAGAGGATCGTCTGGCAGGAGCGATACACCTTGCAAGAGAGCTTAACCTTTCTTACGACTTGATTCTTAAAGTATTGGTGTGTGCTTGTCGTTTTAGTGCAACAGATGCAGATGGGAAAACATTGCCATCAGATTGCGAGTTCATTGCAATTTATGCAAAGGGCATTAAAGAAGTATTGACATCAATTTGCGGTTTCGACGAAATTACTGATTTCGAGGTAATCGTGGATGCTATCGTCCTAGACAATTGGTAGAAGAATAATTTAAAAATGAAACTAATAACATTAATATGAAAACAAAAGCAGTTCGTTTATACGGAAAAGAAGATTTGAGACTGGAAGAGTTTGAGCTTCCGGCGATAGGAGCCGACGAAATTTTGGCAAAAGTGGTGTCCGACAGCATTTGCATGTCGTCGTACAAGGCAGCTAAACAGGCTACCGACCACAAGCGTGTACCGAATGATGTGGCTGAAAACCCGATCATTATTGGTCACGAGTTTAGTGGCGAGTTGGTCGAAATTGGCGACAACTGGAAACACAAGTTTAAATCCGGACAAAAATTCTCGAGTCAGCCGGCCATTTATTACGAAGAAGGTCCGGTGGGTGTGTTGAGCGCTCCGGGTTATTCGTACAAATTCATCGGTGGTGACGCTACTTATGTGATCATCCCGAAAGATGTGCTGGTTCAGGATTGCCTGCTGGCTTACGACGGACCGGGCTTTTACCCGGCATCGCTGTCCGAACCGCTTTCATGCGTGATTGGAACCATGCATGCCAACTACCATACCACTCCGGGTTCGTACATCCACAACATGGAAATTGTTGCCGATGGTAAAATGGCGATCCTTGCTGGTGTTGGCCCAATGGGACTGGCTGCCATCAATTACGTGATTCATCGCGCCGACCGCAAACCCAAATTGTGCGTGGTGACCGACATCGATCAAACCCGTTTGGATCGGGCCGCTTCTATTTACACCGTTGAAGAAGCCGCCAAACGTGGCATCGAGTTGATTTACCTGAATACCAAAATCGAGAATCCGGTTGAAGAACTTCGCCGCATTTCAGGAGATACCGGCTACGACGATGTGTTCGTATTTGCCCCGGTTGCCCCGGTTATTGAGCAGGGCGATGCCATCCTGAGTTTCGACGGTTGCCTTAATTTCTTCGCCGGACCATCCGATCCTGCACTAGGCGCCAAAATGAACTTCTACAATGTACATTATGCCTATACGCATATCGTTGGAACTTCAGGAGGAAACACCGACGACATGAAAGAAGCGCTGGACGTGATGACTGTCGGCCTCGATCCTGCTGGACTGGTGACACAC
>JBAQYH010000135.1:0-3842 GCA_049299935.1 Methylobacter sp.
AGGGGCTGAGCTTGTTTTTTACCATCCACTATCCACCACGGCAGGCCTGCTGAAGGCATGCCCTACATTCCTGCTCAAACGCTTTCTTTTCAATTGACATAATTCAGTTAATTCAATATTCATTACAGCATTGTTCACGCCATGGATACATGGTTAATCCGGCTGTCAGCGTTGCATAGGGCAATCAACGCCATTGAATGGCACAATGGGGCATCCGGCTGAATTTTTTTCGCCTCTATTGTCCCCCTCAAGAGGGGGTGGGGGAGGTCGCCCATTTGTAACCCAGAGAGCGGAGCTGTACCTATGAGATGAGACCTTTGATCGATGAGTGTTTTTATGTTGCCAGAAAGTTCTGAAAAATATCGAGATATAGATTGTTTATAAATTCTGAACGTTTTCGTCGTATTTCAAGAGAAGGGTTATGGATTTTCTTTGGCCAGTTAATGGCTGTTTGCGGTTCGTTGATTGGTATAAGAATTCTAACGGAACTGTTAACTCCCGTTGCCTATGGTGAACTTGCACTGGGGTTGACCATTGCGGCAATCGTCAATCAGATCATTCTTGGACCATTAGGCGGCGGGATTATCCGTTTCTATTCTCCCTCTATTGAGCAGAGGGATTTTTGGGGATATTGGAATGCAGTAAAAAAAATGGTTTTGCTGGCAACCGGAATCATTTTGATTCTGGTCGTTATTTCTGCTGCCGGCCTTGCTTTTGCGGGACAAGTTCAATGGATCACCCTTACGATAAGCGCATTTGTATTCGCTGTCTTAAGCGGCTATTGCGCGAATCTCAGCGGTGTTCAAATGGCCGCACGTCAAAGATCAATTGTGGCCATTCATCAGGGTATGGATCCGTTATTAAGATCATTAATAGCTGCCGGCTTGCTGTTATGGCTGGGGATGACCAGCACAGTGGCAATGATTGGCTATGCTGTTGCCGCCTTGCTTTTGCTGGGGTCTCAACTTTATTTTTTTCGAAGAATCATTGTCAATGTTAATGTCAAAAAAATCAGCAATACTAAAAGAGATTGGCAGAACGAAATATGGAATTTTTCATGGCCAATCGGAGTCTTTGGTATTTTTACATGGATGCAATTGGCCTCAGATCGTTGGTCTTTGCAGTTGTTTTCCACAACGCAAGAAGTGGGTAAGTATGTGGTGCTTTACCAATTGGGTTACTACCCAATTTCATTGATTGCCGGAATGGTGATGCAGTTTTTATTGCCGATTTTGTATCAACGCGCCGGTGATGCAACCAACAGCCTGCGCAAACGCGATGCGACAAAATTAAGTTGGCAATTAGTTTGGGCGACTCTTGGAATGACAATGGTGATGGTGTTGACGGCTCTTTTATTGCATAAGTGGATATTTCAGGTTCTGGTCGCACAAGAATACCGTTCAGCTTCGTATCTGCTGCCCTGGATGATTCTAGCCGGGGGTGTGTTTGCGTCCGGACAGGCATTGGCCTCTAGCCTGCAGGCTCAATTGAAAACCCGTGATATGATGACTGCAAAGATAATTACGGCTCTCTTCGGCGTGGCCCTCAATATTGTCGGCGCTTTCTGGTACGGCATGATGGGAATCGTATGCGCATGGCTAATATTTTCGATGGTCTATTTTCTTTGGATGGTCGCGCTTGTGTATGATGGGCGTATAAAAAAACACGGAATACCTGCTTCTTTGTGACGGAAATAGATCAAGAGTGTTACATAAAGCTATGAGAAATATTAAACGGAATGAGTATGAAAAACATCGGTATTCGACTTGACTGCTATTAAAAAAGCATATTGGATTCTGCACACCCAGCTGGGCATTGATCCCCGAACGATGCTTCGTTCCCTGTGCGGTGTTTTTCGTTATATTCCTGATCTCTTGAGGTTTAGATCAAAATATGCGGGACATTTGGAATTAATGCCATGCTTGAATGATTGGTGCGAGGAAGGTGGAGACACGAAGAGTGAGTACTTTTGGCAGGACCTGTTGGTTGCAAGAAAAATATTTGAAGCAAATCCGGCAACGCATGTTGATATAGGATCACGCGTAGATGGCTTTGTTTCACACCTGGCCAGTTTTCGCGAAGTCGAGGTGTTTGATATAAGGCCAATTGACGTGAAAGTACCCGGCATAAAATTTACACAAGCAGATTTGATGAATCGATTGCAGGAACAACATGAGTATTGCGATTCACTTTCCTGTTTGCATGCTCTGGAACACTTTGGCTTAGGTAGATATGGCGATCCGATTGATCCGGAAGGGTTTAAACATGGATTGGCCAATATGTCACATCTCTTGCGTAATGGCGGCAGGTTCTATCTGTCCGTGCCAATTGGCGTAGAAAGGGTAGTGTTCAACGCTAATCGCGTTTTTGATCCTCGTACAATTGTGCGGATTGCCGATGAACAAGGATTAATGTTGCGCTCGTTAACAGTCATTCAGGAAGGGGGTAATTTCACAGAAATCGTTCCGGATCAGTCGACCCTTGCACAGTGGGCAACCCAACGATATGCATTAGGTCTTTTTATATTTGACAAATGCTCAATGGAATTTCAGAAAAAAGTTTAATGAAAAAATAATCAAAATAATTTTGTGGTTATTCATGCTATGAAGTCTGATCTCACATGGAAATCAATTTTCGATCCGATGACGCGACGTCGCGCCTCGGGGTATATCCGTCGCAAACTGGGCGTATATGGGAACAAGTCATATGCACAGTCCGGGGAAGACATTATTCTGCGACATCTGTTTGACATTATCGGCGTAGCAGTTCCCCGTTATCTCGATATTGGCGCAAACCATCCCGTACATCTGAGCAACAGCTATCTTTTTTACCGTCAAGGCAGTTGTGGGGTATGCGTTGAGCCGGATCTGGCGCTGGCCGCCGCATTCAAACGAAAGAGACCGCGTGATATGGTGCTGGGCGTTGGAGTGGCTAATCATCCTGGTGAGCTTGATTTCTTTGTGATGTCTGCCAGTTCCTTGAACTCTTTTTCTGAAGAAGAGGCTCGTCATTCAGAAACATTGGGTCATCGAATTGAAAAGCGTCTCAAGATTCCAGTCATCACAGTAAATGAGGCCCTTAAACAATGCAACCCTATTCCAGATTTTGTATCTATTGATGTCGAAGGACTGGATGAAGCGGTGGTTTCTGGGATTGATTTTGGCCGCTTTCGACCGGCAGCCTTTTGTGTTGAGACATTGACATATTCGGAACATGGTCAGGGGCAAAAGAGGAACAGTATCTTCGAAACTTTTTCTAAACATGGTTTTTTCCCCTATGCGGATACGTTTGTCAATACTATCTTTGTTGATGAAAGTCGGTGGCGGAAGAAAATATGAATCGTCATTTTCTAATCTTGTTTTGGGTTAGTTCCCCTTAGCTTGTTACCAAATATTTGTTCTTTATAGATGTTTTGATGCCCCGTAGCTTGCTGCGGGGTAGTTCATTCCGGCATGACTCAAAACGTGATGATAATTATGAAGTGACGATGCTTCGTTCAATGAAGAAATTTTTAAAAAATAAACGACTCTTTGCCTTCAATGAACTGGACAGAAATGCCTGGGTTGCAAAACAGGCTTCCCGGGTGCCTGCCGGTTCCAGCGTTCTGGATGTTGGCGCTGGGTCATGCCCCTACAGGCCGCTCTTTAAGCATTGTCACTACGAAACCCAGGATTTTCAGGCATTAAAGAATGAACAACTGAACCTTGGTTCATATGGTCAGATTGATTACATCTGTGATGCGACGGACATTCCGGTTCCCGATGCAAGCTTCGATGTTGTTCTCTGTACGGAGGTGCTTGAGCACTGCCCGGAACCCATCCGGGTGATCAATGAAATTGCGC
>JBAQYH010000136.1:0-2398 GCA_049299935.1 Methylobacter sp.
GCCATGGTCATTTACTCCGGTTAAGTTCGTGCCATTGTATTAAAATTTCTTCAAACAATAGTTGCCTGTTTATTTGCGTATCCAGCCGTTGCCGGCTTGCCAATAATAAATCATACAATTTATAAAGTCCTTTTAATTCTAGTCGTTGGGACAGTTCTTTCAACTGCTCATTCAAGTCCGGATTATATAAGTTTTCAACCTGGGTGCGATAAAAGCACTTAATCAAATCGATAATCCAGGATGTCATCCAGAATAGTAACGGCGGCGACGGCAGCTTTTGCCAGTCTTCGGCGACGATAACCGGCGATTTATGCTGTTTTGCTATCGCCGTCCATGCATTGAAGCATTCATTGCGCAAGGCTAATGTTTGATCATTGGCATAATCCAACGCCAGCAACGGCGCGCCCTGCGCTAAAGAGACATTGCAAAGTAAATCCCCCCTTTGCAAAAGGGGGGCAAGGGGGGATTTGCTCTGCAATGTCTTGGCCAGCCAATCGGCTACAGTTTCCCTATCCGGTGTCGCTATCGCCAGTTTCTGGCATCGGCTGACGATCGTCGCCGGCAGTTTAGCGGGTTTTTCGGCGATTAAAATGATAAGAGTGCGCTCAGTCGGTTCTTCCAGGCATTTTAAGAACGCATTCGCTGCGGCATTGTTCATCTTGTCAGCCGGACTGATGATCACAACACGATAAGTTTCAAACTGGGGTTTCAAGGTTAACCGGGTAACCAGGCCGCGTATCTGTCCGATAGTAATACCTTTGCCGGGCTCTTCGGGCTGTACCTGAATAAAGTCGGGATGCGTGTGGGCATTGACTAATAGACAGCTGCTGCAATGACCGCAAGCGGTGCCGCTGGCCTGGGGTGTTGCACAAAACAGGGCTGCGGCGAACTGTTCGGCCAGCTGCTGCTTGCCCAGTCCTTTATTACCGGTAATGAGCAAAGCCTGGGGCATGCGTTTCTGCTCAATATAACTGCGCAGATGCCCCCACAAATGCTGCTGCCAGGGCAATACCCGATCCGGCAAAGTCATTTTGCGCTTCCGTGCCTGGGAGAAGTGGGGCAATTCAGGGCGCATAAACCGAGCAACGTTCGAAGAACATCTACAATGGCTCTTTGCACATCGGCCAACGGTTGGTTGGCTTTGATCAGCTTGATTCGTTCCGGGTGGAGTTCCGCCTGCAATAAATAAGCCCGCCTGACGCTTTCAAAAAAACTGACTTTTTCCGACTCAAAACGATCGAAAGCTCCGCGCTCCCTGGCTCTCGCTATGCCTATTTCAACCGGAGCGTCCAATAACAGGGTTAAATCCGGCCTTAACGAGCCTTGCACCAGGTTTTCCAGCCATTCAATGGTGCTGATTTTCATGTTCCGGCCGCCGCCCTGGTAGGCGTAAGTGGCATCGGTAAACCGATCGCAAAGTACCCATTTTCCTTGTGCCAACGCCGGTTCAATAACGTGTTTGATATGCTGGGCCCTGGCCGCAAACATCATCAATAACTCGGCCTGCTCGGAAACGGCCTCGCTTTGGTTATCCAGCAATAATTGGCGTATTTTTTCGGCAAGCACGGTGCCGCCGGGTTCGCGCGTCACAACAACAGAAATATGATGCTGCTCCAGGTAATCTTTGATAAAAGCCAAGTTGGTGGTCTTGCCTACCCCTTCTCCACCTTCCAATGTAATAAACTTTCCATGGGTCATTTCTTGTTCCTTTGAAACTTATCTACGGCCGAATTATGATCTTTCAAGGTCGCCGAAAACACATGCGTACCGTCACCGCGGGCTACAAAGTAAAGGCTGTCGCCCTTATCAGGATGCAAGGTTGCATACAGCGCATCGCGTCCCGGCATCGCAATCGGCGTTGGCGGCAACCCGCTAATAACATAGGTATTGTACGGTGTGGCTGCGGTTAAATCTTTAGTTTTAATATCGCCCTGATAACTTTCCCCCATCCCGTAAATGACGGTAGGATCGGTTTGCAGCAACATGTTTTTTTCCAGTCTGCGGATAAACACACCGGCTATTAACGGCCTTTCCGCAACTGCCCCGGTTTCTTTTTCTACTATCGAAGCCAGCGTCAGGGCTTCGTAAGGCGTTTTAAACGGCAGGCCTTCCGCTTTATTAAGCCATTCATGCTGCAATACCTGCTGCATTTTATCGTAGGCTCTTTTTAACAAGGACACATCGGTGGTATGTTTTTCAAAAAAGTAGGTGTCGGGGAAAAACAAACCTTCAGGCAATGCCGGAGCTGTCGTATCTGACTTGAACTTGGCCATTACGCTTGAGAAATCAACGCCGCTTAAAGTATGCTCAAGGTTGGGGTTCTTCTCAATTTCATGCAGCATTTCCTTAAAGCTCCAGCCTTCCGGAAAAGTGATGGCATGCTGCTTGGTTTTTCCCT
>JBAQYH010000137.1:0-3909 GCA_049299935.1 Methylobacter sp.
GCGGCAGGTTTATCCATCTCTTTATCTTTGTGATAAAACCACTCATCTTTCCATCCAAACTGGATGTCTGTCAGCCAGTTGCCGTCGAAGGAGTGCAAGACACCGGTAATAAAAGCGTTGCCGTTGAAACGGTCGCCAACCCCATCAAGCGTGATCATTACGCCGGGCTTGACCGAAGCATTGCCTTCAATGCGAACCCGGCCGACGGATTTGGAAAGCTGGTTGCGCAAGGCGTAAGCATTAGACCAGTCCTGCAATTGATCCTGGGTTAAATGTCCGGGATGGCTAAGAGCAACTTGCGCCCCCATGACAGTTGCAAGATCATCGGATGAGAGATTTCCGTTCTCCGAAAAGCTCGCTACCCCGGAATCGGATTGTTCGAGCTGCTGCTGGGTGTAGTCCCACGAATTGCTGATAATCTGCTGCGCCTGCCGCCGGGCATCCATTTCAGCTTCAAATTCGAAGATATTGTCGCCGTAAGTGGCGGTAATCACTGCGATGCCGTCGGTCGTTGGCTTTTTTACCACCAGCTTTCCGTCATCGGTCAGTACCAGCATGCCGTTAGCTTCGGCGCGTGTGCAAATAAAATCCCAATCGGTCGAATCGAATTGCACCAGTTGCTTGTGTGCCGTCGATGTCGTTTCGATGTCGGTTTGCAGTTCGCCCGCTAGCTCCGTAATCACATCGCTATCGGTCTTATTGATAAAGTAAGCGCTTTTTCGTGAGCCGGTCAGCTTGATCGCTTTATCCTTTGCTTCAATAACCAGCACTGAAGCGCCATGAAATTTTGCTTTTATTGCATGTTTGACAATAATCCCGCTGAAAACAGTATCGACTTCGCCATGATAACCAAGCTGGACGGTTATCTCGTTTCCCGGCTTTAAGGTATCTTCATTACTGAGCGAAAAATCCCGGTCCGATACCGAGCCGTCAATAAACACCAGCTTTGCCGATGCCACCTTATTGAAGGTTTTATTAACGGTGATTTGCGCTATGCCAATCTCATTATTTAACGGCGCACCGTTTACCAGTATTGTCTGACTGATGACATCTGTCGCTTCATTCGATCCGGGCGGTAAACTGGTTAGGCTCATTTGCTGTAGTTAAGTTCGTTAAGTTTTCGAAATCGGCGGAAAAACCAGTGTCGTACCGGCTTTCAATTGTCTGAAGTTCTTTAATTTATTCGCTCTTGCAACCTGCAAGTAATAGTTCTGGTTGTTATAAGTTTGATAAGTCAGCAACGGCAAAATATCGCCGTCTTTAACTTCCACCCGGTGGGTTAGATCGGGCGAAGAAAGCATTGCCAAAACGTCACTTAATCCGGCGATAACCCGCTCAGTAAACGATGCTGAAATCTTAGCGCGTATAGGTAAACCAAACATATCGAACATCGTATAGGTCACAGTAGATGAACGAAGCGTACAAGTGCAGATGAACGTACCATACTGAACAAGCAAATAGGGCGGACGATGAATATCGCCATCGATATTGGTTGTTGCCGCTCGAAACAGCACTACTTGTGCTGTCACTGGAATTTTTACTCCGTTGGTATTGACGCCTGTGCCGTCCAGTGTAAATTCCAAAGTAAATTCACGCGGCTTGACGCCTCTGACCTTAGGATCTGTCCCTGCCTTTCCTTTTCCTGCCTCGGTATCCAATTCAATAGCTTCGGTAATCGCAAACTGATCAGGATTAAACATGGCGATAAACGGCACAGCTAACTTCGGTATACCTTTGTCATTCGTTTGAAGGATTTTGAGATTAAACGGCAGTTTTGCCGCACTTTGAGTATCCATTAGCGTTCTTTGCTTTCTTGAATGATTTCCAACACCCGTTCGAGGATATTTTCCTCAGAACACCCAGCGCTTGCCGAAACGTCGCCATTTTGTCCGGCTGGCGGGCTGGATGGCTGGATATCGACAACGGTACGTATGATCACTTCGTTAATCTGTACTGGCATAAGTTTTATAACGTTCGTTCAAAATATTGATAGGCAAGCTCTATGGTCTCTACCACGATGGCGTTATCGGTGGCTTTAAATTCAGATACCGACCACTTCAACGGGTACGCCTGCACGACATTCCAAACGGCAACAGGTTGGTCGGCTTCGTCCATCAGCGTGACCATAATATCCGCCGGTTTGAAGTCGTAGATCACCACGTTAAAATAAGTGTTCAGCGCCGATTTGAACCAGTCGAGTATGGCTGTGCCTTGCAACAGGCCCCGTTTTAAAATCAAGTTAGGATATTTCACGCGTTTTGGCAGCTTATAAGAAAACCGGTTCTCGCCGCCTTCGTGTAATTCTTCCGTTTCGACCTCAAAGGAGAGTCCGCCGACTTCCTGGAATCGGTGTTCGGTATCGCTATCCATGCCATCGACACCCATGAACTCGACTTTGAAGTGGAAACTAACCGGTGGATAGTACGCTGGCATCGGCTAGGGTGTCTGTACTGAAATGCCTTCATGTACCAACTCAATCGATTCGATCGCGATTTCGTTGCCGGTCGCCTTCAAGCCAGGGCCTTCGCATTTGACCGGCCACGCCTGGGAAATGGTCCAGACCATGACCGGGCTGCCTTCATCGTTAAGCAAAGCAATGGTTAAATCGCGGCGCTCGACGTTTGGCGTTCCGCTGTTGTTAAACCAATCGTAAAGTTCGTTATTTCCCTGGGTGATGCCGCGTTTCAGTGAAATGTTGTTGGCCTTTTTCAAGCCGGGCCGCTTCAATGGCAGTGTCGTGCCGGACATCAAGCCGTCACGATATTCAATGGCCTGGAGCTCTTGGGTCAATCCCGACACATCCGAAAAGCCGATGTCCTGATTGTTCCATGAAACCTTGTAGTGGAAAACGGGAATAGGGTATGTTGTTGCCATAATCGTATATCTCTGCTAAGTGTTGTAAGAAGTTGTTTTTCAAATCAAACTACGATTGCTGCACCAACTGCGAGAACTTCAGCACAATGAATTCCGCAGGACGGGCAACAGCCATTCCTATCTCGACATTCATTTTGCCTTCGAGAATATCAGTCGCCGTCATGGTGGTACCCAGTCCAACCTTGACGTAGAACGCTTGTTCTTCCTTCGCCCCGGCGAGCGCGCCTTCACGCCATTTGAGGAACAGATAATTCCTGATCATCGCCTCCATCTTGACCCATGTGTCGATGGTGTTCGGCTCGAACACCGCCCATTGGCTGGATTTCTTGATAGATTCTTCAACCATATTAAAAAAACGGCGGACACTAATGTAACGCCATTCGTTATCGTTGCCGTTGAGCGTGCGCGCGCCCCAGACCAAGGTACCGTAACCGGGGAAGGTGCGGATCACATTGATGGATTTACCGGAATTAGGATCGATATTAAGGCTTTCTTGTTCGCGGTTGGAAATGGCCAGATTCGGCCCCACCACGGAAAGCAGGGCTTCATTCGCGGGCGCTTTCCAAACACCTTTGTTTGAGTCCACTCGCGTGTATAGGCCTGCAATGGCGGGCGATGGAGGAAGAGTGACATACTCTTTCTTGAGCGCGTCCGCTATTTTCGTATAGAGCACAGAACCGTTGCCAAGATCACTCATTTTCTTTCCTGCGGCATATCCCGCAACGGAGGGGGACGCCACGCCAACCAGCGTATAGGTATCGATTGCCAAATTATCGAAATCGTATTTGAATTCGTACGATGTCGTTAAATTCGGATAATAGGCGGCAGCATAACGATTTTCCGTAACGGTAAGGCTTGCGTTACGCATGATGAGTACATCGGCATCAATATCGCCATTCGGATCGGTCGTATCTTTAGCTGTAACTTTATACGGATCGATGATCGCAAACCGGTCTTTAAGTCCGTAAGCCTGATTGATCATGGCATTGACCACTTCCTTATAAGCAGCGCCACCGTCGGTTTGGTCTATTGAAG
>JBAQYH010000138.1:0-1833 GCA_049299935.1 Methylobacter sp.
GCCCTGAGGGGCATCCGCAAGGTGGTTGCCGGGGTGGTGAAGGATATGCAAGAGAACGGGGAGCCGCCCCCCGAGCCCATTGCGTCGAAACAATACAGCGGCAAGTTCATGGTGCGCGTTCCGCCCGAAGTGCATCGGCGTCTCGCCATCCAGGCTGCCGAAGCAGGCGTGAGCCTGAACCGCCTGGCCGGCTCGAAACTGGCACAATAAAGCCGAGCACGCGTATTCCCCGCCCCTCACCGGGACCGGATGGTGCCGCGAAAACCGCCGACAGCCGGGAAGGGGTCAAGTCTACGTTTGACTCTTGACTCAGGTTGACGCTTCTCGATTAGCTTATTCGGGCACGCCTGATAGACGTGAGAACGCAGGTTGTGGTGCACAAGAGTCAAACGGAGACTTGACCCCGCTTCCGCGTAGGAACTTTCCTATTTGAGGTGCAAGATTGGGATTTTAGACGTGGACGTGATTCCGATTGCTGTACGAAACGAAAAGTCCTATTGTGGCTCACAGGCATTCAACCTCAGTGGACAGTATGGGGTCATTTTCGAAATGATAGGAGGTAGTAGGCAATGGAAAGCTTAGCCGAGCTGCTTGATGCCCTTGCTAGGCTCATGTGGCCAGCTTTAGTGGCAGTGGTCTTGTGGAAATTGTACCCCGAACTTCAAAAAGCCATCAGGACAAGATGTCTCACTGTGAAGTACGGTGATATGGAAGTAACAGTCCAAGAATCATCCGATCAATTAAAGAAACAAATTGCAGATCTTCAGAATCAAGTGCTAATTATCGCGCGCACTCTCCACGGTCGTAAGAATTTTGCACAGTCTGACAAGACCAGTCCAGAGCTTGCCCCAACAGCGGATCACTACCCAACTGTAAAGCAAATACTTTGGGTCGATGATGTTCCAGAAAATAACGCTTATGAAATTATGAAGCTGAAAGAGGACGGGCTGCAAATCATACAAGTCCAGTCCACAGCTCAAGCCATGGAAGTTATCAAGAGAGGTGAACTGGATATAGACATAGTTATTTCAGATATGGCGAGGAAAGAGAACTCCATATACAAACCTTTTGCAGGAATTAGTCTGATCAAAGCTGTTCGCGACGCCAGGCCTGATGTGCCGGTTATCGTTTACTCTTCCGCTGAGGGCGTGGAGGCATCTGGCCAAAGAGCTATTGAGGCAGGAGCTTATGGCATCACAGCATCTCCATTGGAGCTTTTTCAGCTCATCCGTGATACAAGATTGAAGGTCGATTAGTGCGTAGTTTACGGAATATAGCTAAAGGCAGACAGAGATGGACATGCCCTTGATCTGTTCAACAGCCCAATATCATAGAGAATATGTAGAGCAGTACAAACCGTTATTGGAGTTCTATATCAAAATGGGTCAATGGAACTCAGTCTCACTATCATCTCTGCGAGGTTGGCTCGACAACTTCCCAGATGAAGAAGGCAAATACTATGCCGTCCGTTTTCTTAAGCATTCTCTTTTCTATTCGGAATTCGATATTAAATCAATGCTGAGATACAGTTTAAACTACTTCATTCAGCACAAGGACGCAAGGCACACCATGCTTAGCTCAAGCTTCACCGTAATTCCAAGTCTAATGAACAAGACCATCTTGGAGCAGACTCGTGATACACTCTTTGTTCCACTGTTGGAGGATATTAGGCCAGCAGAAAGCGGGAACATGATCTCCCGGATTTTATCAAGGGAATTGGGAATTCCTGATGAAAACTGTGTATTTCACTTTAACCTTATCGGTGAAATGATACAAAAAAAGAAGAGAATAGTGATAATCGATGATAATATAGGATCTGGAGAACAACTTGAG
>JBAQYH010000139.1:0-1918 GCA_049299935.1 Methylobacter sp.
ATACACACTTACGTTGAGATGATTTACTGCGTGACAAGCGCGCCAGGATTTTTCGCGAAAGCTAAAATGATGATATGGACTCCTCACACACCCTGGCGCAGTTTAAAATGCACCGGCAATTTTTAACTGGCGTAATGAGGAGTCCAACATGAACAATAGCGTAATTGGTTTAGATATAGCAAAACATATTTTCCACCTGTTTACCCAGGGAACTGATGGAAAAATGATAAAAAAGAAACTCAAACGCAATGAATTACTGATGTACTTTGCCAACTGTCCAGTCAGCATGATTGGCATAGAAGCCTGCGGCAGTGCTCATCATTGGGCCAGAGAGCTAACCAAGCTCGGTCATGAAGTCATTTTGCTCAATGCGCGTTATGTCAAAAACTTTGTGGTTGGCAATAAGAACGATTTTAACGACGCAGCCGCGATCTATGACGCGGTCACTCGCCCTAACAAGCGTGTGGTAGCGATAAAAACCGTTGCCCAGCAAGACATACAACTGATTCATAGTATTCGCAAAGAGCTAGTTGATAAACGCACTGCGCTGGTCAACCAAACGCGAGGCTTGCTGAGTGAACGGGGCATTATTATCAACCAAGGCATTGCGCAAGTTAGACAACAATTGCCCTTGATAGTGGAAGATGCTGAAAATGGCTTAACCGTCTTAAGCCGTGAACTGTTTGCAGAGCAATACGAAAAACTTAAAGCGCTGGATGATGACATCAAAGCTCAGGATCAGCGGATAAACCGCCTGTGCAACGCCAACGAACTCAGCAAACGTTTTCTCGCCGTGCCAGGCGTTGGACCGGTGACGGCAACGATTGTAGCCGCCGACATTGGCGATAACGGCAAAGGCTATGAAAGCAGTCGGGATTACGCCGCCAGTTTAGGCGTGGTGCCCAGGCAGCACAGTAGCGGTGACAAACAAGTCTATCTGGGCATCAGTAAACGCGGGAACCGCTATATCCGTACTTTATTGATTCACGGTGCGCGATCCGTATTAAAAAACTGCGCGAAAAAAACCGATAAGCTGAGCTTATGGCTACAAGCCTTGGTGGCGCGGCGCGGCTTTAATAAAGCTGCTGTTGCGCTCGCCAATAAAAATGCACGAATATTATGGGCGATGGCGAACAAAAACAAAACCTATGAAGCGTTGGTTGCCTAGGCCATGAAAACCGGGTTATCCACCCTTTGCCCGCTGACTACGAGCGAGAGAGGAGGGCTCTCCGTCAACGAACAAAGCGTGGATAACCCTCCACAGACTTTTAAGCGTTAAACCGAGTACAACAGAATTGCTAAGGCAAGTTAACACCCGTTGATGACATAAACAGGTCAGACCGGTGCTTTCATAACCCGTCGAATCCATTGGTTCTTTAGAAACCGTTAAAATGGTTGAGGTGAAAGTGCGCGGATAGATTCATCAGGAGTCCTGAGGTAATAAAACCTCTATCAAGAGACCGGATATATGGCTGCAATCATGATCTCTATGGATGGCATCACAATGAAAACTTATCTTGCAATAAACGAGGAGTCCATATATGGATCCGTCCGATTTTAGCAGCGAAAAATGACCTGGCGATTAATGCCTGCGGCTGCCCGCGTTCGTCCTCCGTTCGCCACGACACACAACTTCGCCTTGCTCGCTGTGCGCCATGGCTACCGTAATGACTTGACGCCGTGTCGGATGGCCTTGCATTTTGACTACGCTTCCGCTACCGCTCCAACTTCGTCAAAACGCCCGGCCGCTACGGCTACGCGGGGGTCGTCGTACACCGCTCCACTACGTTACGCTTCCTGTACTCCTTCTTCGTAGTGATTTTTAGCTAATCTAAAAATGGATGTTCTCATCGCCTACAGTTGTCTCTCCTTGAAGAAATCCGCGCTCTTTGTGTCGCCCTTTTGATTCTTGTAAACA
>JBAQYH010000140.1:0-3103 GCA_049299935.1 Methylobacter sp.
ACCGTGCGCCTTTGCTGCCCAGAGGATCCTTAACCACCTGAACGATAATATGCTGGCCTTCATGCAGATAATGCTCGATATTTTCCGAAGCCTTTTTTTCCAGGTCCTTGGCGCACAAATCGGAAAGATGCAAAAACGCCGCCCTGGGCAGGCCAATATCGACAAAAGCCGCCTGCATGCCGGGCAGAACCCGGCAGACTTCACCTTTATAAATGTTGCCGACCAAGCCCCGCTGGCGGGTTCTTTCAATGATTAATTCCTGCAACACGCCGTTTTCAATAACCGCAACGCGCGTCTCAGGCGGGGTAACGTTGATTAAGATTTCTTCGCTCATTTGAACAACTCGATGCCTTGCCTGGATAAAAGTTCTGCGGTTTCAAACAACGGCAGACCGACCACACCGGAAAAACTGCCGTTTATCGATTCTACAAATACGCCGCCCATGCCTTGAATGGCATAACTGCCGGCTTTATCGGCCGGTTCGCCGCTTTGCCAGTAGGCCGCTATTTCGCCTTCCGTCAACGGCCTGAAAGTCACCTCGGTAATGCTGACCGCTTGGCCGTGTTCCCTTCCCCTGAGCGAAACGGCACTATAAACCCGGTGCATTTTACCGGACAACTGCCTTAGCATGGCAAGCGCATCATCGCGATCTTTGGGTTTTCCCATAATCAGGTCGCCCAAAACCACAGCGGTATCGGCAGCCAGAACCGGCAAGCTGTCGCCCAGCTCTGCGATACATGCCGCAGATTTCCCGGCGGCCAACCGCTGCACATAATCCAGCGGCGCTTCATTGAGCCAAGGCGTTTCGTCAACATCGACCGGACTGACTCTATAAGTAATCTTTATCTGATCCAGCAATTCCATGCGCCGGGGAGAAGCTGAGGCGAGAACAATCTGTGCAGTCATTAGCGATGATAGGGATGATTGTGGAGAATGCTCCAGGCACGATACAGCTGTTCGGCCACAACGATACGCACCAGCGGATGGGGAAACGTCAGCTTGGACAAACTCCATGATTCCCGCGCCAGCTGTTTGGCCGAATCGGCCAGACCTTCCGGCCCGCCGATTAATAAGGAGACATGCTGCCCGCTTTCCAGCCAGCGTTGCATTGCTTGAGCCAATTCGGGCGTCGTCCAGGGCTTGCCGGGAATATCCATCGTAACAATATGCGAACTTTGAGGAATTGCCGCGATCATCCGCTCACCTTCCTCTTTGACAATCCGAGCGACATCGCTGTTCTTGGTGCGCTTGCCCGGCGCAATTTCCTTAAGCACCAATTCGCATTCGCGGGGCAAGCGTTTGGCATATTCATCGTAGCCCTGCTGCACCCAGCCCGGCATACGGTTTCCTACTGAAATCAGATTTATTTGCATGCGGTGCAGGATACAGAGAACAGGCTTTTAGCGCAACATAAGGCAGGGCGGACAGGATACCTTTCCCTCGCCCCGACATCACTGCCATTAAATTAAGCGGTTACTTCTACTTTGTCAGATTTCATGGCCGCATAATTCAAGATCGTCATTCCGGCAGGGATTGCCGGACCCGCTAGAGCGCGAAGCGAATCCAGGCTCCATGGATGGATTTAAGCTTACCATCCATGGCACTGGATACCCGCTTCCCGGCGGGTATGACGAGCTTACGTATAATCTGACAAAGTAGAATTACACGGATTTATTTACAGCCTTGCATTATTGTCTTTAACTTAATAACCGCTTGTCGGATAGACAGAATTTTTTCAGCAGGTTTCCAAGCCCAGCAGACATTCGAAGCGCGTTAATGCTGAGAGTAGGACGAACAAAACGCAGTGTGCCTACATGGATCGCCCCATACCCTGTTTTTATTGGCGGGGATGATAGTAGCCACTTTATTCACCTGCATCGGCTTGATGCTGTTATGGATACGCAAACCCTTGCTCCGCAAAATTTTGTTGACCGAGTCGCCTGGAATTCCATCGTCTAAATCGATGAGGGCTACTTGATCAATCTTGCTCCAGAGTGGGGTGATAGCTGTGGTAATTTATCGATAAAAAAATCCCTGAACCCCGTAGGGTACGCTGCAATGCCGTTAAATTAAGCATCCAGGGGCGGAGTCCAACGGCTTTAGCCGTTGTTTTATGGCTTAACAAGCAATGTCTAAAGCCATTGCACTCCAGCCCTGTAGGGTACGCCGTCATCCCGGCAGGGATTGCCGGGATCCAGAAGCCATGGATGGCATACCGGAACAGACGCAAGTGCTTGGGCGGGACGGGGTATTTACCCCGTCCTTAACGTTTGGCTTTTTCCGCAGTTGGTTGAAGCGTTTCGAGCGGGGCAACATGCCCCGCCCGACTTAGAACCCTACATGGCTTAACGTTACAGACTTAGTTGACAGCATTTTAATTTGCTGTACATTTCCGTTAAAGCCAACACAACCTAAGCCCCACAGAGAGCCATGACCAAACGTTTTCAAGTTGCCTTATCATTTCCGGGTGAGCAGCGCGACTATGTCGCAGAAGTGGCGCAACATTTAGCTGAAAAACTCGGACAAGATCAGGTGTTTTATGATCAGTGGTATCAAGCCGAGTTAGCGCGTCCCAATTTGGATACCCATTTACAAACTATTTACCATGACGATTCGCAGCTTATCGTACCGTTTTTATGTGCCGACTATGAACGTAAAGAATGGTGTGGACTGGAATGGCGGGCGATACGGGATTTAATCAAAAAACGCAATGATGGCGACATTATGCCGCTCCGTTTTGATGGCACCCATATTCCCGGATTATTCAGCATTGATGGTTATATTGATTTACAAAAGCATAACCCTAAACAAACTGCCGATCTTATCCTCCAACGCTTACCGGCAAACAGGCCTATCGACAAATCACTTAAAATCCACACCAACCGCCTACCCAGCACCCTTGGGCAATTCTTCGGTCGTCAATCCGAGCTAAACATGCTCGATACTGCCCTAGCCGATCCCCACACCCACATCGTCCAATTCATCGCCCCTGGCGGCACCGGCAAAACCAAGCTGCTGCAACATTGGCTGGATCAACATACCGACATTCAGGTGTTAATCGCCTGGTCGTTTTATTCCCAAGGCAGCAGCGACGATAAACAAG
>JBAQYH010000141.1:0-8022 GCA_049299935.1 Methylobacter sp.
TTCAACAAAATTTGGCCGGGATTATCGGTTTCCTGTGGTTGTTTTTTTGCGGCTTTAACCTGCTGGAGGCGACGTTGCCTTCTCTAATATCGAAAACAGCGCCGGCGGATTTGAAAGGCACCGCGATGGGCGCTTATTCAAGCTCCCAGTTCATGGGGCTTTTTATGGGCGGGTTGGTAGGCGGCTGGTTTAACGGCCAGTTCGGCGTTACCGCGGTGTTTTTATTTTGCGCCGCCGCCGCATTCAGCTGGCTTTTGGTGTCCTTATGGATGACACCTCCACGCTATGTGGCAAACCTGCTGATAGCGCTGGAACAAATCAGCGAACAGCGCGCCAACGAGTTTGTTGCCGAAATGCTTAAACTCAACGGTGTAGAGGAAATCACGCTGCATTATGAAGAAGCTTTGGCTTATCTTAAAGTGGATAACCAGCGGCTGGATAAAGACCAATTGCAAGGTTTGATCACGCAGTACGTCAATGCATAATTGCGACAACAAGGGGGAGAGAGATGCTTAATAAAGTGATGTTGATAGGAAGGCTGGGCGCCGACCCGGAAGTTCGTTACATGCCGAGCGGCGGCGCCGTTACGACGCTGAGTCTGGCGACTTCCAGGCGCTGGAAAGACAGGCAAACCGGCGAACGCCGCGAAGAGACCGAATGGCATCGGGTAGTGATGTTTAATCGCTTGGCTGAAATCGCCGGTGAATATCTGAAAAAAGGCAGCCAAGCGTATATTGAAGGCCATATTCGCACCCGCAAATGGCAGGCTCAGGACGGCCAGGATCGCTACACCACCGAAATCGTAGCCGACTCCATGAACATGCTGGACAGCCGTAGCGGCGGCACCTCCGATTTTGGCGGCGAGCAGTCGCAGGGCGGATACTCCAAGCCGGCCAGTCAGCCGCAGCAATCGGCGCCGCAACAAAATGCCGCTTCCATGCCGCCACCGCCCAATTATGACGACTTCGATGATGATATTCCGTTTTAGACAGGCAAAAATACGGGTGCGCAACCCCGCTGTTACTGTTTGAGAGGACTTCGAATGGCTTTTGGCCTGCATCGCCGCCAGCTGGAAAATTTTCCGAAAGCCATTTTGCTAACCATCTGATCGTATGCTTTTCCTGATTGGTTGATTCACCGCTACGCAGGAACGTCATTCGAGATGTTGACGACCGGTAATGAACTTCGCGAAGCGTCGATTTTGGCTAGGCATTCCTGCTTTACGATGCTGAGATGGCATGCTTGCCTATGAACGTAGTGCATCCCGTTCTGGCCTACGGAGCTGTGGCAACGGTTGCACTGCTTTCGGTGTCGATTTTTCGGGAACCATTTCCACAGTGGGAACTGGAAGTGGACTTATACCACTCAGGTTTTCCGCGCCTATAGCAGGGCTTGATCCCGGAACTATACTGTTCCGCGATGTATTCATGAACTACGAGTTGCTTGCGTATCTTTCCTGTCGAGCGCCTAAACTTGGCTACCGCTGTCTCGAGTTGCCGACCGTTCGGCGTTATCCGAAAGGGGAAGTGTCAACCAAGATCAGCAGTTTTAAGGGGAATCTATCGGTGTTGCAGGTGCTCTTCATAGCTTGCTTCGGTATTTACAATCAGTAGCGGGGGAATGATGATAAAAATAAACGGCGGATTCAAACGAAAGGAGGCCACCCGGCTGCTCCTCGTTTTACTGTTCTCTATTGCAAGTACGGCTTTATACGTTGGCAGAACATATTCTCTGCCGCCTCTATTTTGGGGGATGTTATGGCTGGTTGTCATATGCGCCGCTTTGGCGGGCGGCCTGCTGTTTTGGAGGGCCGCGCTTGAGCGAAAGGAGGTTGTTCGATTAGCAAAAAACTCTGCCGATGCGAATACTGACCGGGAGGCTGTTTACGGCATTATTGCGGTGGCGGTGGCAGGGGCTTTCTCGCCTAGCCTGTCAGTTTCCGTTCTTGTTATTCTTTATGTCGTAGCGTCTGTTTATTTTCGACGGACGAAACGTGAACGGCGGGTTGGCTCCGGCGTTATTACGACAGCAATGATATATGCAGTCACTTTGGCGTTACTTGTCGTCTACTTGCGTACCGCCTGCGGTTTTATCCTGCCGCAGGAGCCGCTGAATCCTGCGCTTAGCGGAATGCCGTCCGCATATTACGCGGTAGACCCCACGCTTTCGGTCTACGACAAAACGCATATTAAAAGTTCCGTAGCGCAATTTTTTCTTTTCTCGGGGGTATTTTTCCTATTGTTGTTACCAGTCTGTGCCGGCAATGACACTCACCGATGGAATTGGCTTCGAAACCCCGTTGCCGCTATTGCCGTGCTTATTGCATTGGCAGCAACAATCCCCGTTCCTCCATTTAATATGGACGGCGCGCATTGGGCCCACTGGATTGGGCCCAGCCAAGCTTTGCTCGACGGCGACTGGCCTTACTATGATGTGTTCTCATTCTACGGTTTCTTGCCGATCATGCTGCTGGCAGGGTGGCAATCGATTTTTGGCGTATCTCCGATCAGTTTGGCTATTCTCCTGTCTTTGCTGGCATTTTTGAGCGGGATGTTCGTATACGCACTGATAGCCCGGCATGGGCGCTCGCGCTTTGCCGCGTTGATTGGTGTAAGCATACTCATGTTGCTGGCATACAGTCATGAAAAATGGGCGCTGCCAACTCCGAATCATTCGGCATTAAGGTTTCATTTCTTTATTTCGGCAGTTCTTTGGATGGCGTTTGAGCTTTTTGTATCGCTTAAAAGACGCAGCCGGAATGCATATTGGTATGCTTTTTTGATGGGCGTGTTTACGACATGGGGGCCTTCTGACGGAATTTTTTTATTATTGGGCATTACGTTGGTCTTAATCGTCGCCGCGATCAAGGATCCGGATTTAGCAATACGCAGGGCGGTTGGCGTTTACGCCACGTATATCATGGGGATTTTGATGTTTCCCGGCGTTGGCGCGGTTGTATCCCGAGGCGGCCTTCATAACGCGGTTGATGCTTATCTATCGACAGTCGATTTTCTCTCCATTTTTTCTCAAGGCTATGGAGGTTTACCGCAGTATTTTGATCAGTCCTTGTTGTTGATGATCGTCATGGTGATGGTGCTGACGGCTTACTGTATCCGGTTTTTTGTTTCTCATCGGGCAAGCACTCCATTGTTTGAGTTTTGCCTGTTTTCACTGGTTTTAAGTGTTCCTTACTTTCTGCAGGCCGTTAACCGGGGTCACGTTTCGCCGAATGGCCTTGTTTGGGTGATTTTGCCTTGCTTTCTTATCCTGGCGGCAAGATTATCCAAAGCCGTTTACCGCACTGCGCCGTCAACCGTAATCGGATCGGGTGTTTTTGCAATGTGGGTGGTTTTGTCTATGGGGAACCCGGTTAGTTTAGTCACTGAAAAACTGCGCATCCTTACTGTGAAATTGGAGCCGGCAATTCATTCCTGGTCTATGAGTTGTGCGGCCGGTCAAGCCGCAGGGTTACCCTGCGCGGACAAGCCGGTTACTTTGGCCGATTTGTACGCTAATGAACGGGGTTTCTCCTTTGAAAACGATCCCGGCTTCCTTAGGATGGCTGCCGAGTGCCGTGCGGGTAGCCTGATCGTCGATGTGTTGGACGCTTTTGTATACATGGCCGGCAACTGCCGCCCCCAGCATCCTTATCAGTCCTTCTTTTCTATTTCTACGAAGAGGCAAGTAGAGGCGTATCAGCAAATTCTATCCGGCGGCAGCCCCGTATTCTTCGGAGAGGCCTCTTACGTTTACCAACAAAGGTTACTGAACTATCTGAAAGAAACCTGGATTGCACGACGTAGGGCCCTGTCTGATTGTGATGCTGCCCAGGGTGAAACCAGCCAGTTTGTTGCCGGCGCATTGTCCGATAAGACCAGAAGCAGGGGAATTGGATTATCGGGTAATCCAAGCGTAATTCTTGATACTGACCGAGGCGTCCTTTGCCATATCCGGCCTGGTATGCGCCTGCAATTTGCCGGATCAGGTGTGCGGGCCGTCAGCGAAATCAGCGGCGATACGATTCGATTGGCGGGCGCTCCTCTTGATCCGAATACGGACGGCTATCCAAATCCTATCCGCGTCGTTTCTGAAACAGGCCGGTGATAATCAAGGTAAATTCCGCTACGGAACGGGCACGAAAGAGGGCTATTGTTTCCTTTGAATAGGGCAATACTGTCTAGGGTCTTCGGTGACATTATCTATCGCCAGCAGGATCAATTGCGGTTCGCCGGTTTGGCTGATGATGCCGCGGGCGTTGAGCAGCATTTTGCAGTGGCCAAGAGCCGGGAAATCATGCTCCACCGGATAGTTATCAAAAGCCTGGTTGTGCGGAAGGACGGCTTCCAGCAGGTTGCGCAAGGCGGGAATGTTCCATTGGCCGTTGCCCAGTTCGTAAATCGGGCGGCCCACGGTCTCTTCGGCAGTGACCTGGAAGCAATGGTAAAACGAGCGGCTGGCTGTGACGACCTCCAGGGAGTCGCTGAGTACAATCAGCGGTTCGCGCACCGTGTTGACGATGCCTTCGGCTAATAGCCTCGCTTCTTGTGATGCTATGGCCCGGGTGCGTTCGGTAATGTCGGTGAAGGTCAGTACTACGCCGTCGATCATATTTTCCAGTGTTCGGTAGGGTTGGATGCGCGCCAGATAGCAGTTGCCGTTCAAGGTTTTTACTTCACGTTCTATGGGCACCAGGTTATCGAGCACGGCATGAGCGTCCTCCAATAGGTCTTCGCCTTCCAGTTCGGGTTTGATGTCGCGTAGCGCGCGGCCTACATCCGATGCAACCAAACGGTAAATTTGCGTCGCATCGCGCGTGAAACGCCGGATGATAAAGTGTTGGTCCAGGAAGATGGTGCCGACATGAATATTGTCGAGCAGGTTCTTCATGTCGTTTTGTATGTCGGCCAACTGCACAATTTTGGCCTGTAGTTCGGAGTTTACGGTGACCAGTTCTTCATTGATGGATTGCAGTTCTTCTTTGGAGGTTTCCAGTTCTTCATTGGTGGATTGCAGCTCTTCATTGGTGGACTGCATCTCTTCGTTGGTGCATTTAAGCTCCTCGTTGGATGCGTACTGCTCCTCGATAGTAGCCTGGAGATTTTCTTTGGTGTAGGTCAGTTCGCGCTCCAGATCCTCAATATGGCGCAGTTCGTCCGGAGTGGAGCTGCGTTTGATGCGTGCCGGCTTGCCGGATGCCGGGTGCGTTATGTCTTGAAAGCTGATCAGCAGCAGGTTTTGGTGGTTATTCGGGTTCGACAGTATCCGTATGTCGAGGCGCACGGGGTGAAAATCGCCGTTGGCCTTGACTGACAACTCACGGGTCAGGATCGGCGTACCTTGGTTGGCGGCCTTGATAGCGGAACGCAGTTCCAGTTGCAGGCCTTCCCGCGCCATATCGATTATGTTGAGGGTGGCATGACCGGGCGCTGGACGCAGGTATTTGCCGGTCTCTCCATAGATGTAGAGGATATTGCCGGTGAGATCCGTCACTACCGAGGCGGGGGCGTAGAATTGGAGCAGCATACGCCGGGTCAGTTCGGCCAAGTTGGTTTCTTTGGCGGTTTTTATGATGTCCTCGGGTGCTTTGTGAGCCGGTTCTATAGTCCAGTTTAAATTGCTGATAAAAATAGTACGGGTTGAGGCGGCGGAGGGGGTGGCTTGGTAGAATTTCCACTTGCGGTTGAGCGGTGTAAACAATTCGATATGGTTGCCGATGCCTTCCGATGGTGAAAGAAACAGTACGCCGCCCGGTTTGAGTGCATAGTGAAAAGCCGGGATCAGGCGGTTTTGCAGTTCCGGTTCCAGATAAATCATCAGGTTGCGGCAGCTGAGCAGATCGAGTTTGGTAAAAGGCGGATCCTTGATGACGTTCTGGACGGCGAATACCACCATCTCGCGAACTTCCTTTTTCACTCGATAGCCGCCGTCTTCCTTGATGAAGAAACGGCGCAGCCGTTCAGGAGAGACATCCAGAGCGATGTTGGGCGGATAGATGCCGGCGCGGGCGGTGGCAATGGTGTCATCGGCAAGGTCGGTGCTGTAAAGTTGCACCTTAAACTCATGGCGGCTTTCATCTATCAGTTCGCGCAATACCATCGCAATGGAATAGGCTTCCTCGCCGGTGGCGCAACCCGCCACCCAAGCCCGGAAAACGTAGTCATCCGGCTTGTCCTTGAGCAGTGCCGGCAGTATGTCCTGCTTCAGTACAGCAAAAGCTTCCGGGTCGCGAAAGAAGCTGGTGACATTGATCAGCAGTTCCTTGAACAGCGACGACATTTCGGACGGGTATTCCTTCAGGTAGCGGATATAAGCTTCAGTATCCTCAATGCCGTTCTGCGACATACGGCGCTGAATGCGGCGAGTAATGGTGCTTTTTTTGTAAAGCGAGAAATCGTGGCCGGTGCTGGTGCGTAACTGCAGCAGGATGCGATTGATGCCGCTTAATGCAATCGTGGCGGCAGCAGGGGGAGGCAGGAGGGACAGTGTAAGCATGCAGGACAGCAGTGTTTTTGGCATCTTCTCCACAGGCAAAATATGGGTGACATACCCGGCCTGGATCGCGCTGACCGGCATGCCGTCGAATTTGGCGGTAGCCGGCTCCTGCGCCAGCGTGATGCCGCCTGCGCCGAGGATGGCGCGCAATCCCAGCGTACCGTCGGTGCCGGTGCCGGACAGAATAATGCCGATGGACTTTTCGGATTGGTCTTCAGCCAGCGAGCGCAGGAAGGCATCGATGGGCATGCGTTGCCCGTGCGGCACCGCCGGTATGCTCAGCTGTAAGGCGCCGTGAAAGATGGTCATATCGCGGTTGGGAGGAATCACATAGACGCAGTTTGGCGCAACTTGCATTTGATCCTGAGCTTCAACCACCGGCATGGTCGTGGTGCGTTGCAGGATTTCAGTGAGAATGCTGGCGTGGCTCGGGTCGAGATGCGAGACCAGTACGAAGGCCATGCCGCTATCAGGCGGGGCATGGCGGAAGAACCGCTCGAACGCCTCCAGCCCTCCGGCGGACGCACCCAAGCCGACAATGGGAAAGTCGCTATCTTGTCGAGGGTGAGCAGATTGGGTCGATTTGTTTTTTTTCTGGGTCATTTACAAAATGCTCTGTTTTTTTTGCGCGGCGCTGATGCGGCGGGGATGTGAATGCTTCGATTTTAGCGAATTTAATAGTGTTTTATCGGGCCAAAGTCAACTTATTTACCAAATCGGATTCATGGTACGTAGTTGTTAAAAAATTCTTGTTAATCACGCAACAACAGTTTGTCAAAAGACTTGTCGGCTAAGCCTTGCCGCGGTTGAGAATGACTCGCTTTTGTGGTTTAATGCCACTGTTTTACGTCTTAATGCGCCTCTTGTTTTATTGGTATTTGAAATGAAAGGATGGTTTCGCCGCAACTTGATTGGAGAGCAGGCTATTAACTATGCAATTTATTATTAAAAAAGGTTTGGATCTACCGATTACCGGAGAACCCGAACAGGTTATTGAGGATGGTAACAAGGTTAAGTCCGTTGCCATTCTGGGGATGGATTATGTAGGCATGAAGCCTACCATGATGGTCAGTGAAGGGGATACGGTCAAGCTGGGCCAAGTGCTTTTTACCGACAAGAAAAATCCTGGAGTCAATTTTACTTCACCCGGTGCGGGTGTGGTTCAATCCATTAATCGCGGTGCTAAGCGGGTTTTGCAGTCTGTTGTGATCGAACTGAAAGGAACGGCGCAGGAGTCATTTGCAAAATACAAAGCGGCCGAATTAAACGATTTATCGGCAGAACAGGTTAAAGAAAACCTGCTGGCGTCAGGCTTGTGGACAACGCTGCGTACGCGTCCTTACGGCAAAATTCCTGCCGTGGACAGTAAGCCCCGGTCTATTTTTGTGACCGCAATCGACACCAGTCCGTTAGCGGCAAACCCAGCGGTTATCATTAAACAGCGCGGCGATGATTTTGCCAACGGTTTGGCGGTTATTGCCAAGCTGACTGAAGGCAAAACTTACGTTTGCAAAGCGACCGGTGCGGATG
>JBAQYH010000142.1:0-2364 GCA_049299935.1 Methylobacter sp.
TGCGCAGGTAGCCGCCGTTGCGTGCCGCGTAACGCGGGCCGAGCTCGTCGAACAGCTTGGTAACCATTTCACGATCACGCAGACGGGCAAATGCCAGACGGCGATTCGCCAGACTCGGGGTCTTGCCCAGCGTCAGGATGGGTTCTGCGACGCGGCGCAATTCCTTGGCCTTGGGCAGAGTGGTCTTGATGAGTTCGTGACGCAACAGCGACACGGTCATGTTGCGGAACATCGCCAGACGGTGGCTGCTGGTGCGGTTGAGTTTTCTTAAGCCTAAACGGTGACGCATGATTTGCCTCTCTTACTTCAGATTTTCTTGGACTTCTATTTTGTTTCGCTGCTTTAAGCGGCGGCTACAGGCCAGTTTTCCAGCTTCATGCCCAGCGACAAGTTGTGCTCGGCGAGAACCTGCTTGATCTCGTTCAGCGACTTGCGGCCCAGATTCGGGGTACGCAACAGGTCGTTTTCGGTGTATTGAATCAGGTCGCCGATATAGTGGATGCTTTGTGCCTTGAGGCAGTTGGAAGAACGCGGGGTCAGTTCCAGATCATCCACCGGACGCAACAGGATCGGGTCAACCTTGGGCGCTTGCACCTTCTCGACGACCGGCTCTGTACCTTCCAAAGCGGCGAACACGGAGAATTGATCGACCAGGATACGCGCCGCATTGCGGATCGCCTGCTCAGGGTCAATGGCACCATTGGTTTCGATATTCATCACCAGCTTGTCAAGGTCGGTGCGCTGCTCGACACGCGCGCTTTCAACTGCGTAGCTGACGCGGCTGACCGGGCTGAACGATGCGTCCAGCGCGATATGCCCGACGGCACGCGTTTCGCTCGACACCTGGCGTGCATTTGCCGAAACATAGCCATGTCCCTGCTCAACCTTGATCTGCATATCCAGCTTACCGCCGGCAGTCAGATGCGCAATCACGTGATCCGGATTGACCACTTCGACATCGGCATTGCCGCTGATATCGGCGGCAGTCACTACGCCATGGCCTTCTTTCTTGAGGGTCAGCACGACTTCATGCGTATTATGCAGACGCAGTACCACGCCCTTCAGGTTCAGCAGGATATCTACGACATCTTCCTGCACGCCGTCGATGGTTGCATACTCGTGCAACACGCCGGCCATCTTCACTTCGGTCGGCGCGGCGCCGGGCATGGATGACAACAGGATACGGCGCAATGCATTACCCAATGTATGGCCGTAGCCACGCTCAAAAGGCTCCATCACCACCTTAGCCTGGGTGGCGGAAATCTTTTGCACATCAATGATGCGGGGCTTTAAAAATTCATTCTTAGGCATACGCTACTCCACGTGGATTACTTGGAATACAACTCAACCACGAGATGCTCGTTGATGGTTGCAGGCAGTTCGGCACGTTGTGGCTTGGCTTTATATGTTCCCTTAAGCGCTTTGGTGTCCATTTCAATCCATTCCGGGAAACCGCGCTGTTCGGCCGCAGCCAGTGCAGCCTTGATGCGCAGATGCGCCCTGGATTTTTCGGCCACTTCAACCACGTCGCCGGGGCGTACTTGATAGGAAGGAATATTGACGCGCTTGCCATTTACCAGAACGCCATTATGGCGAACCACCTGACGCGCCTCGGCACGCGACGCGCCAAAACCCATACGGTAGGAAACATTATCCAAACGCGATTCCAGAATCTGCAACAAGCTTTCGCCGGTGATGCCGCGTTGGCTTTCCGCTTGCTTGTAAGTCAGGCGGAATTGCTTTTCCAGCACGCCGTAAATGCGGCGAACTTTCTGCTTTTCACGCAACTGGCCGCCGTACTCGGACAGACGGGTATTCTTTTTCTGTCCGTGCTGACCGGGCGGATAAGCCCTGCGCTCAACACCACATTTATCGGTAAAACATTTTTCGCCCTTCAGGAACAGCTTCTCGCCTTCGCGGCGGCACTGAC
Organism: Methylobacter sp.; assembly: GCA_049299935.1. Lineage (GTDB taxonomy): Bacteria > Pseudomonadota > Gammaproteobacteria > Methylococcales > Methylomonadaceae > Methylobacter_A. The sequence continues at coordinate 1,931 of JBAQYH010000142.1, forward strand.
GGCATTTTGCATCAAGATTTCTAGCCAAGATCGACTCCCAAAAAATTAGATACGGCGCTTTTTAGGCGGACGGCAGCCGTTGTGCGGCACCGGTGTAATGTCGGAAATGCTGGTAATCTTAAAACCAGCCGCATTCAATGCGCGCACTGCGGACTCGCGGCCTGGGCCTGGTCCCTTGATGCGCACTTCAAGATTTTTAACGCCGCATTCAACTGCAGCCTTGCCCACTGTTTCGGCCGCCACCTGCGCTGCAAACGGCGTGCTCTTGCGCGAACCCTTAAAACCCTGCGCACCGCTGGTCGACCATGCCAGGGTATTGCCTTGGCGGTCGGTAATGGTGACGATAGTGTTGTTAAAGGAAGCGTGAACGTGCGCAATACCTTCGGCTACGTTCTTTTTGACTTTCTTGCGCACCTTCGTGCTTGGCTTGGCCA
>JBAQYH010000143.1:0-6300 GCA_049299935.1 Methylobacter sp.
GAATTAAAGCTGATGTGCGAACACAGCAAACTCAGCTCATCGAGTTCATCGGGCCTTATGCCGGGCGTGGTCAAATGAATACTGCCCTGTCCCGCCAAAACTTCATTGGCCAACTGCGCTTCAAACAAGGAGCTAACCGAAAAACCGTCGACAAAAGGTTTCGCCATGTCCATGACCGCAGAAAAGGGCAACGATTTAATCGAGTATAAAACCTTGCAGCCGCACTGTGTTCTGAGGTCGGCTAAAACCGCCAATGTCTTGGCAATTTCCACTTCATCCAAAACAAAAGCAGGGGAGGAATAAACACTGTCTTTCAATACTTGAAAATCCATCAGTTAGACCACTGCCGTCCTTTACCGGCATAAATCGTTTTTTCCGTTATCACATAATCCATAGCCACATCATGGGCATCCATAACGACTTGCTCAACCAACTGGGACTCGAAACAAACGCCGATCAAAACGGCATCGGCTCTGACACTCTTCAATAAACAGTCATAATAGCCCGCACCGTTACCCAAGCGGCCGCCGTTTCGATCAAAAGCCACGCCCGGCACCAGGATGCAATCGATTTGTTCAGGATCGATTTCTTTGCCCGCCTCGCCCCATCGTTGCATGGGCGGTTCTAAAATACCCCACATCCCCGGCACTAGCTCGGCAAAATCTTCCAACCACCATAAGCCCAGTCTGTTATACCCCTGTTCGTCTTTGGTGCAGTAAGGGATGACGATGCGCTTATCGGTTGCCAACTCGTCTAACAATGCCGATTGAGTTCTTACTTCTGAACGGCAATGGACATACCACATCACAGTCTTGGCCGACCGGTAAGCCGGATGGATTATAAATTGAGCGCAAATAATCCGGCTCATACCATCCTTATCGAGCTGCCTATTACGTGCATCGTAAGCTGCGCGACGCTGCAAATTTTTTAAAGCATTCATATACGTCCAGCCTTCATATTAATGCGAATTACACAAATCTCGAAAACATAAAACTGCCTCGATAATACACAGATTCATCGCCAGTTTAAAACCCAAATAGGCAAGGACATTTTTATTCTGCTCTGTTTTCTTTTATACTTGTCCGATAAATACATAAAGGAGACACTATGGAAAAGCCATTTATTTTACACATGCTAACCACCGCTAAAAACCTAAGTCCGTTTGATGTCAATATGGCATTGGATGCAGGCTGGGTTTCCGCATTACCCTATATCAATGTTGAACCCAGCGAAGTTCAAGGCTTAGTGCAGGATGCCATTTTTTCCCGCAGCCCAAAGAACTTGAAACGCACAGGGATATTCATTGGCGGGCGCGATACAAAGCAAGCGATGGATATGCTGAAAATGGCCAAACGTTCAATGTTTCCTCCTTTTGAAGTTTCCGTCTTCGCCGACCCAAGCGGTGCATTTACTACTGCCGCCGGCATGGTAGCTGCTGCTGAACGCGAATTAATGACCAAATTCGACACCACCTTGGAAGGAAAAAATATTCTGGTATTGGGCGGAACCGGACCTGTTGGCCAAGTGGTCGCAGTCATTGCCGCTCAAGGCGGCGCGCATGTAAAGCTCATCGGCCGCCAGCTGGATAAAGCTCAAGCCATTGCAGACATGTGCAACAATGAGTTTGGCGACGGCAAAATTAATATTGAGGCCGGCGCGGATGCGGATAAAGCGGAATACATCAAAACAGCCGATATGGTCTTTGCAACCGGCGCAGCAGGTATTGAGCTATTAAACGCGGAACTTATTGCCTCGGCTTCACAGCTTAAAGTTGCTGCCGATGTCAATGCCGTACCGCCATCTGGTATTGCAGGCGTTGATGCTTTCCATAACGGAACGCCTATTGAAGGCTCAAACAGCGGCGCAGTCGGCTTGGGCGCCATGGCAATCGGTAATATTAAATATCAGACTCAGATCATGTTGTTGAAAAAAATGATCAGTTCCGACAAACCTGTTTACCTGCATTTTGAGCACGCCTTTGAAACCGCAAGAGACTATATTAAATCAAACTCTTAAGTCTAATTCCCTGGATTAACCTGCATTATAAAAAGGAACACTAATGGCGAAACGCAGCATTCTTCACATGCTTGACCCCATGCCGAACAACAGTCCATTCGACATTAACATGGCACTGGACGCGGGGTTTGATGTACTTATTCCGTATAACAACGTCAAGCTGGATAGCGTCTATGGACTGACTCAAGATGCCACTTTCTCCCGCAGTCCGTCGGGCGTCAAGCGCACCGGAATTTTTATCGGCGGTCGCGATTTAGGCTTAGCCATGGACATGCTGAACACCAGCAAACAAGCCATGGTATCGCCTTTTGAAGTCTCGGTTTTTGCCGATCCCAGCGGCGCTTTCACCACGGCTGCGGCATTAGTTACTTGTGCGGAAAAAGAGCTAAAAGCAAAGCATGGCAAAGACCTGAAAGATTGCACGGTTATAATTTTTGGCGGAACGGGTCCTGTCGGCGTAGCTACGGGTATTATTGCCTCATTAGCCGGTGCCGATGTGACATTAACCGACCATTTATCAATCTATACGGCCTTGGATGTTGCTAAAGCATACAACCGCCGTTTTAACTGCAACCTTAAAGGGGCTTTGGCTAAGTCTGACGCTGATAAAGCTCAATTGGTGTCCAAGACTGACATTATCTTTTCTACCGCCAAAGCAGGAATTCAGGTTTTAAGTGCCGGCGTATTAAAAGAGGCAACGCAACTGAAAGTGGCTGCCGATGTTAATGCAGTCCCACCTTTCGGCATAGAGGGCATCAAAAATAATGATCTTGGCACGCCGCTCATCCACGCCGTGAATGCGCAAGGCGCGGTAGGTATTGGGGCTTTAGCTATTGGGGATGTTAAGTTTCAACTGCAACATGAATTATTAAAAGCAATGCTGGGACCTGAACAACCTTTGTTTATTGACTTCAGATATGCATTTAACAAAGCCAGAGAAATACAATTCAGCGCCGACTCAAACTAAAATAACCAGAAGTCCGTAGACAGGTTTTTACAATTTAATGTAGAAACCTGTCCTGCTAAATTAAAGCATTATCGATATAACCGAATTTAATCGCCAAGCGAATCAATTCAACATCATTTTTTACGTGCAGTTTACCGTAAAGGCGATAGCGGTAAGTATTTACCGTCTTGTCACTTAAGAGCAACATTTCCGACATTTCTTTAATAGTTTTTCCCTGAAGAATTAAAGTAACAACTTCTGCTTCTCTCTGGGAAAGTATTGAAAACGGCGAATCGTTACTTCCAGGCAAGCCTTGAAAAGCCAGATTGTTCGCAACTTCAGAGCACAGGTAGCGCTTCCCTTCCATCACCTTCCGAATGGCATGAACCATCTCATCTAACGGTGAACCCTTAGAAATAAAACTCAATACACCAATCTTGAGTAATTGATGGGGAATAGGGCCGTCATTATGAACGGATACTGCAATAATCTTTACTTCGGGATCCAGTTGCAGGATTCTGCGGCATGCTTCCACTCCACCGATACCAGGCATGTTAACATCCATCAACACGACATCCGGCGATAACGCAATGACTGAATCAACAGCTTCTTCACCCGATTTTGCCACACCGATAACATCAATATCTTCAACATCATTTAATAATGCTTCAATCCCGGTTCGAACAAGCTCATGATCATCAACAAGCAAAACACTAATCATAACTTTCTTTTCATTCCTTTATGGGTAAATTACAAAACAGTAGTTACATAAAAGCTGTCATATTCCTGCTTTCAAAGGCTGCTAATATACATTATATATCCGTATTTATACATAAGTAGATTTAGCTGTATTGATATAATATGATTTTATTACGCCGTAAGTCATCAACATCATCAGCATGTTTCGATATTATTCCAAAATGAAACCCAACAAATCATCTTTAAAATCATTTCCAAAACAAGTTAACTATTCAACAGCCTTAGGTATTTTACTAAGCGTCATTCTGTTCATTTTTATTATCGTATTTGCCGCAAATGACCCGCTTTCTTTTCTCAACTTGACCGGACTTGTGATCGTCATTGGCGGCACGATTGCCGCTATCTTTTTAAGTTATCCCTTAAGAGACATTAAGCATGGTTTAAAGACACTCAAGCTGATTTTCTTTTATGAGAGCCTAAATCCCCAACGGGAAGCCAACGAAATTATCGCAGTTGCTCAAATGTGGTTTAACAGAGACAAACTCGCAATAGAAAACACCATCGACAACATCAACAATCCCTATTTAAAAACAGGCTTCCAACTCGTCGTAGACAATACCCCGGTAGAAGATATTTTGTCATTACTTAAATGGCGCATTGCCCGCCTCAGAGCCAAAGAAAAAGCCGAAGCCAATATATTTTATACCCTGGCCGCATACTCCCCTGCGTTCGGCATGCTCGGCACCCTGATCGCCATGATCAACATGCTGCAAATCATTGAGCTTAAAGATATAGCCGGCATAAGTTACAACATGGGTACCGCCCTGATTACAACCTTTTACGGCCTCATCATGGCCAACCTTATCTTTAATCCAATCGCCATAAAACTGGAAAGACGCACCGAACAGCGCATCATGATCATGAGCATGGTTATGGAGGGCATTACACTGATAGCAGATCGCCGCAGTCCGTCGTTTATACGAGAAACACTCAAGTCATTCATTATGCATTATGACAATGAATTAAAAGACTAAAAAACTCGCCGGGATTATCAACCCAGCCTACTTTGCTGCCAACAAACTGACCCGGTATACTGCAACATGAGTAAAGATCCGTTTTCAAAACTACAGTCCTCTTTGTCTCTAGAGGATTTGCTTGCACAACCGAGCCCTCGTCACTCGCAAAACTGGCTATTAACCTATCTCGATGTATTTGTACTCATCGTCATGCTGGTAATCACGCTGATCACTTTACGTGATATAAACACAGAACAGCAAGTACCCAAACCTAAAAAAGCACCTGCGGCAATATGCCCTCCAGTTGTCGCACCGACCGCCGTAACCTGCCCTCCACCGGTTGTTGCTGAAAATAAACCCGTGCAACAAATCGCACCGGCTGAACATGAAGCCGAAATCAAACCTGAAAACACTAACATCAAAACTGAGCAAAATGAAAGCAACCCTCTCCCTTTTCCAGCCCCTGCCAATACGCCAGAAATTAAAAGTACCACCGAAACCGCAACCAATTCTATTCCCAAGCCAGCTGATGTAGAACAGATCACGCCCAACTCACCGGATGAAATCAAATTACAACAACAACTAAACAAAGCAATTGATGCATTCGGCCTTAATAAAGACGTCAACATAAAAGTTACCCAAGGTTATGCGCAACTAGAGATTCAAGATAAAGTATTGTTTAAATCTTCAGAGGCCGATCTCACAGCTTCCGGAGGAGCCTTACTAAAACGCCTTACGCCTTTATTAAAACAATCGGTTGGCCTGATCCTGATCGAAGGACATACAGACAACATTCCTATTAAAACCGCCCAGTTTCCTTCTAACTGGGAGCTGGGGTCATCCAGAGCCACCAGCGTTTTACACTTTCTGGTCTTGCAGCAACTGGACAGCGGCCGTTTGCGAGCCATCACTTATGCCGACACTATGCCTATTGCCGACAATTCAACACCGGAAGGAAGGGAGAAAAACCGGCGCGTCAATATTTTGATAAAATTCTCAGAGCAATGAGTTTAGTTTTTTCCGAAAATTAATGATTATATTTACAATCCCTCGCCCTCACAGCCCGATTTATTAACAATTGTGCGCCGGTGCTGTATCATAAACCGTTAACAATCACCTGCCCTTTTTCTATTTTTAGTCAAAAAAGGGCGCATCTTTATAACAAATAACCGGGGGAATTAATGACTGTTGGAGTTGATGATTTTAAAAAGGCAATGCAACTATGGGCGAGCGGTGTCACCGTGGTTACGACACACTCTGAAAAATTCGGCATTCAAGGTATGACAGTGACCGCCTTTTCAAGCGTTTCGATTAATCCACCCCAAATATTGGTTTGTATTAATGAATCTGCCGACACCGGCTCAGGAATCCAAGAAAGCCGATGCTTTGCTGTCAACGTATTAAGTTCAACCCAACAAGAAGTTTCCAATCAATTTGCCGGCGGCAGCAGCCAAAAGCAGCGATTTGAAAACACACCATGGTCTACGGGCATTACCGGCGCCCCCCTTCTGGATAACAGCATCATGTCCCTGGACTGCAAAGTCATAGAAGAAATTCATGCAGGCACTCACTGGATCATAATTGGTGAAGTACAAGACTGCGTTTGCCGGTCCGGAGAGCCGC
>JBAQYH010000144.1:0-1764 GCA_049299935.1 Methylobacter sp.
CAGACGCGCTTAACTGGGCCAGCGACTGATTGTCTTCGGTAAAGGCTTTCCAATACTGGGGCCGTATTCGAACAAGGTAATCTGGCTGCGTACCAAATTCAGGAAACGACTTTGTTGACCTGATACCCCGCCAGCATCGAGGCAACGGTTTGCGCTGGTTTCCAAGCTCCGGCTTGAGAACCCCGTTAGCGAAGCTCCAGCTTCGCGACTCGGGAAGCTGGAGCTTCCAAGACTGCATTCCCAAGCTGGAGCTTGGGAACGAGCGAAACTCACCTCGACGACACGAAGAAAAACAATCGTTTTAATTCAATATATTGAAAACTTCGTGTTCTTCGTGCCTTCGCGGTAAAAAGTATTTTTAGCCTAATTCGGATAATGCTTTCACAGTCTCCGGCGCTTGGAAACCGGCACTCGTTAAACGCCTTAACTTAGCTCCGTAAGGTCGAGAAATAATTATTAATGTCCGTATCATCGGGTTAACATAGGACTCCCAATAAAAGAAATAACGGAGAACAGCACATGAAAAAATTACGTATTTATGTTTTGGCGGTTTTTACGATTTTTACACTTTTTTCTTTTTCCAATGCTTACGCATATGACTCGGCGCAGAAGTTCGGCCGGGGTTTGGCAGGAATGACCACCGGTTTTCTTGAGATACCGGGCAATATTGTTAAGGAAACCAAGGCTAAAGGGGCGATTGGTTTTCCTATCGGCCTTGCTACCGGTTTGGGGATGACGGTAACCCGTGAGCTGGTCGGCGTTTATGAATTTATTACCGCGCCTTTTCCGGTTCCGGCGGGTTTTAGGCCCATTCTGACGCCGGTGTACCCATGGGATTATTTTGAATAAACTCCTTTAAAGAGGCGTTGCCGGGCACGCTGCTATGCCCGGCATCCTCACCGTCTAATCAAATCACGATTATTTTCCGCTGCTCAATCACTTCGCCTATAACGCCGGCTTTGACCACGCCGTTTTGATGCAGGGCATTTAGGCATTCCTGAGCCCGATCGGACGGCACCGAAAACAACAGCCCACCGCTGGTTTGGGGATCGAACAGCGCGGGAAATTTTTGATTACTCACCTCCGCACCCAGCACGGCGTTTAAAGACTGATAATTTTCCTCGGCAATCGAAGCGTAATAGCCTTTGGCGAATAACTCGCCAACGCCGTCGAATAAGGGAATCGCCTGGTAGTCGATTTTAATGCCCAACCCGTGATCGGTGTTTTTTCCGAGCATTTCAAACGCGTGGCCCAGCAGGCCGAAACCGGTAATATCCGTGCAGCCGGAAACGTCAAAGGCTTTGATGATTTCCATCGCGGTTTTGTTGGATTCAAGCATGCTTGACAGCGCCTGATCCACCAGCTTGCCATTGGCCTGGGCCAGCATATTGGCAGCGAAAACAACGCCGGTACCGACCGGCTTGGTCAGTATCAGCCGGTTTCCGGGGTGAGTGAGCTGTTTCCTTAAAACCCGATCCGGTGCGACTTCGCCCTGGACGGCAATCGAAATGGCAAGCTCCGCACCTTCGCCGGTGTGGCCGCCGACCAGGGAGGCGGCGCTTTTGGTCAGAATATCCAGCACGCCCGACATCAGCTGAAAAATATCTTCCTGCTGAATCTTTTTGTTTGCGGCGCCGAGCGTCAGGCCGACTTGCGCAGTCTTCGCAACGCCGCCCATCGCATAGATGTCGCTTAACGCATGCTGGGTGGCGATTTGCCCCAGCAAATAAGGGTCCGAGATAAACGAGCGGAACTGGTCGATAC
>JBAQYH010000145.1:0-11742 GCA_049299935.1 Methylobacter sp.
GTTAGGGTCCACGCCGTCCATAAAAGGCAGGCCCCGCTCCTGATGGGTCAATTGATATATTTTCCCCAGCCAGTTGTTGAATACCGCTTTTCCGGTGTCGCACCAAGTGTTGTCGATATGTTCCAGAACCCGATCTTCAGGAAATTCCTCCAGCCTGTGCCCGGCCTCCCTGGCGGCTCTGACATGCTGTTCATATTCGGCAAAAATCCGCTGGACCGCGTCATTGAAATAATTTTCGGGGAACGGCGGATAATCGTCTATTTCGGCGCGATAAAAACGCAGGACTTCACGCTTGTATTCTTTCAGCAGGCTGATGTCGTCATATTCGGGGTGCCCCTGAAAGTACACAATGCGAAAACCGTCCGGGCTGACCGCAAGATGCACACCGGCTTCTTTGCTGACGGCCAGAACCTTAAGGCCGTGTTGCTCCATGTCGCTTTGGAATATTTCATTAAAACGGGAATGAGGAACGTCAAAACGGGTGTTGATTTCCGAGACCAACGGATGGGTGCGATCGGTTAACTTGTGCGAAAACACCCCCCAACGTTTGCCCGGCAAACGGGTGCGCTCGATGCCGTAACAGTACTGGATAAGGGCATGGGTCGCAAGACACGAACACAGTATCGAGGTGACATTTTCCTTGGCCCAGAAAAACACCTCGGTCAACGGTTGCCAGAAATCTTCCTCGGATAACCGGGGATGGGTGACGTTAGCGCCGCTAATAATCAGCGCATCCAGGCCGTCCCGTTTGATTTTCTCGAAGGGCTCGTAATATTTAGCGATATGCGCTTGGGCTTCCGGGCTTCTTTTCAGGCCGTCAATGGTAAACAGATGCACATGAAACTGCACAATTTGGTTACAGGCCCCCACCAGCCGGAAAAACTGCCGTTCCGTCGCCTCCAGCGCCGCATCGGGCATCATATTGAGCAGGCCGATATGCATTTCCCGTATATCCTGATTACGGGCGCGTTCCGGGTCTAATATTTCCTCCCCTTCTTCACGAAGGCGTTGAAAGGTGGGTAAATCAGTATGGGCAACTAAGGGCATAACCGGACTCCGTCCATATCATTGCTGGGAACCCAGCGCATCGGCAATCAGCCGGATAAAGTCATCCTCGCCTTTAACGGTGGCGACATCATTCGCATCGACAGTATAGCCGTATTGATCGGCGATAGCCTGATAGCGGGGTAGCCGGGATTTGAATAACTCGGGAAAAACCCAGGTGACAAAATCATCCGGCTGCATGACGTCAGTGGACGATAAGCCTTTAAGACGCATGAATTCAGCGAGTTTTTCATCAAGAAACGCTTCCCGGTAATACAGCGGCTTGGGATCGGATTTGGCGCGCTCAATAATGGTTTGCTCCAACTCCGGCGGAATTTTAATGTAAACAATCAGCGTGTTCTGCGCCAGCGTTTCCAGCACCTCGGGACTGTCCAGCTCGCAAACGCTGCCGCCCGCATCATTGACGAAATGCTTGTAGCCGTAAATGTCCACTGCTTTATCGATAAAATCCGGCACGTCGTTCATCGCATCAATTTCAGCCCGATGATGCAGTTTTTGCCGGCGCTTGAATTCCTGCAAAGAAAGCCCGCCCAGCTCAGGATTGCCGAGTTTGCCGAGAAAGCTGGAAACCGGGGCCAGATTATCGACGGTTATCTTGTTGCTGATATGGATCGAATCGGAAAGCAGCAGCTCGCGCAGAAAAGGGACGCGCATGGCTTGGCGCTTAATATTGTCCAGGATAGGCTCTTCCAGGTATTTTGTGCCTATCCGGTAGTCGCCTGAATAATGGAACCATTTGGCTTTAGGCAATTTATTGGCCAGCGTGGTTTTGCCCGCGCCGGACATCGCCAGCAGGGTAATCCGTTTTGTTTTCCAGTCCAGAAATTCCTGAGGACTCATTTTCATGTGCTGTTTTCCTAATTAATCCAGGTAATCTTCGATGTCCATGTCTTCAGGATTGGGCCTGTGTTCGTCGGGGTCGGTATAGCCCAGGTCATCGGTTTCCAAATCGTCAAAAGGCGCACTCCAGTCTTCAGGGTCCTCGATATAATCGAAAGTTGAGGTATACCAACTGTCATGATCGTATTCGCCAATATCGCCGTTAAGGTATTGGACTTCAATAGAGTCATCTTTATCGTCAACGGCGATGACTTTAAATTTCAGGTTGTTTTCTACATCCTTGTACCAACTGCCGATGATGGGGTCTGCTACGGTTGTCATGATTATTATTCCTCAATGCTTAGCTAGAATGTTTCGATACAGAATATCTAAAGGTAAGTGATATTACTAACAATGCTAAAGAAAATACAAAGGTATTTTATACGGGGCGGGATAAATTTAGTTTTCGGCCTTTTATGTTGAAATCCGCGTTAAAGCCTGCTACGACAAGGCCGATTAGAAATCATCCGGGCGTCGTATTTATAAATGAAGCGGCGCTTTCATGCAAGAATTCAACACGCTTAAATGCAAAAACGACGGGACGGTCCTTTACCCTGCCAAACGCCTTTATTCATCGCAGCCAATAATCCGCTACCAAGCCTGCAAATACGGCCAAACCGAACCAGTTGCTGTTTAAAAACGCCTTGAAACAAAGCGCTTTTTCCCGGTGAAAAATCAATTTTTGCTGATAAATCGACAAGCCTGCCGCGACTAAAAGACCGCCATAATAAGGCCAGCTTGCTTGCGCCATTTGCCCGACCGTAATCAGCAAGCCGAGTATGACGAGCTGCAACCCGCCCATGATCTGGCGGTCGTAAGCGCCGAACAGTATGGCGGTCGATTTAACGCCTATTTTTAAATCATCGTCCTTATCTACCATTGCATACATCGTGTCGTAAACCAAGGCCCACAAAACGACAGCTAAATACATCACCCAGGCTACAGGAGGAATGCTGTTGATCTGCGCGGAAAAAGACATCGGCACGGCCCAGCCGAAAGCGATGCCCAAATAGGCTTGGGGCAGTTGGGTGTAGCGCTTCATAAACGGATAACTGGCGGCCAAGAATGCGGCGATGAATGACAGTAGGATGGTGTAGATATTCAGCAATAACACTAGGCCGAAAGCAATCAAACACAGCACGACGAAAACAATCAGCGCTTCCTTCGGCGTCACTTTGCCCGCCGCGATAGGCCGCTGTTTCGTGCGTTCCACATGCGGATCGAAGTCTCGGTCGGCGTAATCGTTAATCACGCAACCGGCGGCTCGCATCAGCACGACGCCCAGGCAAATAACGGTTAACACCAGCAAATCGGGTTTGCCGTTACTGGCAACCCACAACGCCCATAATGCAGGCCACAATAAAATCAGGATGCCGATAGGTTTGTCAAAACGTGCTAATAGCCAATATTGCTTAATTCGATCTATTGCTCTGTCCATCATTGTTATTGCCTATTCCAACGCGTGAGTTTTGTTAAAAATGCTATTATAACTTTTTTGTTTGTAACGGCTCGGCAGATGCTGGGTTTATGAAAAACACTGCCTAGTCTGCTTTAAAAACATTTGATTGACATCGCTCTGGCGTCAAAATCATAAAAAGCCGCTGAATGCCTAAGAAGCTCAAAGCATTAGCTAGTGACCTAATTAAAGACGAAAATGAGGATTTTTTATGCTGACCATTGATCCCGAATTAGAAACAACATTAGAAGCTCTGGCTAAGCAGGAGCATATTTCGCCTAATGAAATTATTAAGCGTCTTATCGATCAGTATGTCAGCCAAAAGCAAACGAAAGAAAAACACGCCAAGCAAGCGTTATTGTCGTTAATGGCCAAAGTTCCAAATTCGGTGAGTTTGGCTGATGAGTTAATACACGAAAGAAGACTTGAAGCTAAACACGACCTGGACAACGGATAATGATATTAGATGCTTCCGCTTTATTGGCTTATCTGCAACAGGAAGCAGGTTATTTGCAAGTAGAGCGGATTTTATCGACGGCTTTTATTTCCACTGTGAATTGCTGTGAAGTCGCGCAAAATTTACGATCAAGATCTGTTGATGACAAGGCTGTCCGGGAGAATTTAGGATATGGCCGGCAATAACTTCCCGATATGGATCTGTGAAATTTTTCCGTTCGCCCTGAGCTTGTCGAAGGGTGAGCGGAAAAATTTCTGGCCTACCGCGTCAAGCCGCTCATGCTTCGACAGGCTCAGCACGAACGGCTTGACGGCCGAAAATAGCGATTTCGGGAAGTTATTTTTAACCAAATCCTTAACTATTTTAGGGCTTCGGTTTATTTCTTTCGACTTGCAACACGCCGACAAAGCCGCCGAGCTATGGCAAATCACATCGCCTTTAGGTTTATCCTTGGGCGACAGAGCGTGTTTAGCAACGGGCTTGATTGAAAAAATGCCGGTTATGACCGCGGATCAAATCTGGCAAAAAATACCATTGCCGTTGGATGTTAGCTTGATTCGATGATTGCTCTGTTATCGCCACAAATGCACGTAGGGCATGCCGTGCGCGCCATTGGTACTGACAAATAGCTTGCCCGAGCAGCCGCCCTTTAATCCGAAGACCCCAGTAATGCGGCACGACCTTGCAAGTCGGCCATAAACTGCCGCGCTACGCTTTGTTGTTCATCCGTCAAGCGCAGGATGGCGGGTTCGGTGTCGGTAAAATCCCAATCAATTTTAACGCTGCCGTCCAATTGCTCCAGGGCTTGGTAAAACGTATCAGGCGGGGTTTCGAGTTCCGCCAGCCAGGCTAAAAACGGCAGAATGGCGTATTCTTGAATTTTGTTATCCAGCAAAGCCGCTGCGCTGTCGATGCGTTGCAGGCAACGGCTTTTGTCGTTCTGCACCAAGGCCAATTCTGCATCGTTGCTTAACGCAGACAGGTCTTGCGGATTAAGCTTTAAGGCTTGGGCAAAGGCTTGTTGGGCTTGCTCAAGACGGCCTTGTTTCCAACAAACAATGCCCAAACCATTCCAGGCGTATTGATGATCCGGATTGATCTCAACTTGCCGATGATAAGCTACTTCCGCTTGATCAGGCTTGCCTAAAGCGCGTAAGGCATTGCCTAAACCATACCAGGCCAGTTTATGATCCGGCTTAATCTCAATTTGCCGACGGTAAGCCGCCTCCGCTTCGTCCGGCTGGCCTAAAGCGCGTAAGGCATTACCCAAACCATTCCAGGCGTGCTCATGATCCGGTTTGATTTCAATTTGCCGACGGCAAGCCGCCTCCGCTTCGTCCGGCTGGCCTAAAGCGCGTAAGGCATTGCCCAAACCATTCCAGGCCTGTTCATGATCCGGCTCGGTCTCAAGTTGCCGACGGTAAGCCGCCTCCGCTTCGTCCGGCTTGCCTAAAGCGCTTAAGGCATTGCCCAAACCATTCCAGGCGTATTCATGATCCGGCTTGATCTCAATTTGCCGACGGCAAGCCGCCTCCACTTCGTCCGGCTTGCCTAAAGCGCTTAAGGCAACGCCCAAATTATTCCAAGCGTATTGATGATCCGACTGAATAGCAATCAGCCTGAGTAAAACTTGAACCATTTTGGCGTATTGTTTTTCGGCATAAAGATTTGCTGCCATGTCCTCCAGCATCTCAGGCTCTTTAACCGCCTCCAAATCGGCATTATCCTCGCTCATCAGTGCATGGTAGAGCCGCTCCAGCATGTAGGATATGTTCCGGCCGGCTTGGTATCGTCGCTCAAATAATCCTGCTAGTTGTTGATGCAGCGCTTTGGTGGCCTCGGTTTCATGCCAGCCTTTATAGCGCGAGTAAGCCAGCAACAAATCCCGAATCTCTTCATGCAACATCACGCTGGTTTTAGCCGTCCAGCGCAGGCTCGGCATTAATCCTGCTTTGGCGAACGCGTCCCGCATCGCATCGGCTTGTTCCGCGAAAATCAGCGTTAAAACCTCTTGGTTTAAACGGCGCGGCAAAGCCATTTTCCAGGCTTCGTTTTCCAGTTCCAAATTATGCTGCATGACTCGTTTAAACAAGGCCAGCTTGCAATTGGCATGGTCGATATTGGCGGAGCTTAAATCGCTGCCTATTTCAGGCGTGGCAAACAGCGCCTGTATATCGGGTTTGGCAGCCAAGTCCAATATATCGGCGCCATTTGCCAATTCCAGGCTGATAAAATTCAACGCCAACTGCAACCACAATGGGATGCCGTCGAAGGATAGGCGTTTTAACAAACTCAGCAATGCAGATCGGCTATCCGTTTCGGTCAATAAGGCCTGCAAGTCGGCATAGTCGCTACTGCCGACGATATTGCATATGTCCTCGTCGCTAAAGCGCGGCAATTCCTGCGCAAGCCGGTGCCCCGTCCTGCGTCCGGCCACAACGACGATTGCGCCGTTTTTTTGCAGGAATTCCAGCAAACGATCCAGCCAGTCTTGCATGCTCAATGTCGCATTGGCTGTCATCAAGTGGTGTTTCGGTTGACTGTAAAGACAGGTGATTTTTTGCTGGCTTAACTCCTGCGCGGCTTGCAGCCGTTCGTAAGTGTCGATAAAGATTAACGGCTGTTTTTTGCAATCGGCTTGCAAGGCTTTTAACAGCAGCAATTCAGGGTCGCCGAGGGCGGCTTTGACCGATTCTTGGCGTTTTTTTGATAACACGCCGCCTAATTGCCACAAGGTTTTAACCAGCGCGGTGAGTTTGCCTGTTTCGGCATCGGTTAAATCCGCACCGTGTTCCTTAAGAGCCAGCTGTGCGCTGTCCAGTAATAAGGATTGATAAGGGGCGAGCAATTCGGCAGTGGATTTGTACGAGCCATTAATTTTAGCCAGCGCTTTTTCGGTATGGCTTAATCCCTGAGCGTGTTTAGCAAGATACTGCAAAAACTCCACGGCGGTCTGCAAAGGCGGAACATCGTTAAGGTCGATAAACGCTTGGCTTTTGTCGGCATGGACTGTTGCCAGTTGCCGCAACAAAGTGCTTTTGCCGATGCCGGGCTTGCCCGATACCGCAAACAACGCGCCTTGTTTGGCCTTGATTAAATTATCAACGTGTTGAAGCTCTGAGGCTCTGCCGGTAAAGGAAAATTGCATGGTTGAAAAGCTCTTGCGTGGCGGTAAGCGGTTGGGCAGTCATTATAAACGTTCCAAATCATGCGCATGGTAAAAATACTTATGGCGTATAGGGTTTGCAGCCGGTAAAAAACGCATTGGCCTTATGTTTTCCCTGCCGGGTTTTATTATTTTAACTTTATATTGGACTACTTCAGGATTTGCGGTATTAATAGTTGCAAAAGTTCTAGCATCTAAAACAAGCATAAATTCAGTTGGTACGCCTATATTGAATGCTAAGACTTATGCGACGATTAATATTTTGGCGAGCATGGCGCGCCCTACTCTGCAATTTATTGCTTATTCCCAAGAATTCAAAATCTCAACTCCCGTCGGCTTAAAATCATCGATATTCCGGGTAACCACTGTCATGCCGTGAACCAATGCGGTAGCCGCGATGATCGCATCCCGATCTAAACGAGGATCGGGAACATGAAGTTTGGCGCAACAGAGTGCAACGGCGGTATCGACGACCAGAATGCGCTCGGAAAATGCCGGTAACACATGGGCGTTGAGCCAGGAGCGGAGCACCGCACCTTGGAGCGGATCCCGCCGTTCGACTAAAAGTAAGCCTGTTTCAATCTCCAAAATACTGATCACCGATAAAAACAGGCTTGTTGCCGGAACGCTGTTAGCCCACGACACTACGTTTTTATCCGCTTTATCCGATTTCGCTTTCCTCAATTCGGAAACGACATTTGTATCAAGCAAATACATGACCACTACGATAAATCCGCCGGTTCATAAAGTTTTTTGTTCAAGCGAGGCGGTTCAAAGTCAATGTCGGCAGCA
Organism: Methylobacter sp.; assembly: GCA_049299935.1. Classification (GTDB taxonomy): domain Bacteria; phylum Pseudomonadota; class Gammaproteobacteria; order Methylococcales; family Methylomonadaceae; genus Methylobacter_A. Next base: position 7,816 of record JBAQYH010000145.1, read on the forward strand.
TCGGGCATTGCAAGTAATTCGACAATGCTTTCTTTTTGATGGGTGATTTTTTGATAGTCTTCGATAGTCAATAAAACATGCGACGGACGCCCCCGGTCGGTAATAAATACAGGGCCGTTAACAGCAGCCCGTTTTATCCTGCTAACGTCTTGGTTAAACTCTCTGCTGGAAACAGTTGTGATACTCATAATAAAACCTCGCCATGAAAACCATGTAGGCATGTTGCTACATGAATTTATTTATAGCAATTAAAATAATTTGTAGCCAAGAAAGCCGGGCGACGTTTGCTACCGTGCCTTGCCATTTTTTACCCTCGCCCCAATCTCCGCAAAGTGTGATTTTTTTAAAAATGCTATCATAAGGTTTTGTTTGTAACGGCTCAGCAGATACAGGTTTTATAAGACCGCTGATTAAACGCATTGTGTTGCTTTTATCCGGTGTTTATCCATCAAATCCGTGTCATCTGCATTCTATTTTCAGTTTCAAAAGCAGGTCAGCCATGAATGTAAAAATTTATCACAATCCGCGTTGCGGCAAATCACGTCAAACCTTGCAGCTGTTAAAAGAACAAGGCATCGAGCCGGAGATTATCGAGTATCTTAAAACGCCTCCCAGCGCTCAGGAGCTGGATGATATTTTGCAAAAGCTGGGCATGGAACCGCGCGAGTTGATGCGTAAAAAAGAAGCCGAATATAAGGCCAACAATCTTGACGATGCGTCACTGGATCGGCAGGCGCTGATACAAGGCATGGTGAACAATCCTATCTTGATTGAGCGGCCTATTGTTATCGCTAATGGCAAGGCGGCGGTTGGCCGTCCGCCGGAAGCTGTCCTCACCATTCTTTAAAGACTTAAGCTTATGGCAAAAATCCTGATTCTGTATTTCTCCCGCAACGGAACCACCGCCGAGATGGCTAATCATATCGGCCGCGGGGTGGCGTCGGTTGACGGCGCGGAAGCGGTGCTCAGGACCGTTCCCGATGTGTCAGCGGTCTGCGAAAAAACCGCAGAGAGCATCCCCGCGTACGGCGCAATCTACGCTACGCTTGACGATTTAAAATCCTGCGACGGTCTGGCGCTGGGCAGCCCGACCCATTTCGGCAACATGGCCGCGCCGCTGAAATACTTTATCGACAGCACTACCGAAATCTGGTTTTCAGGTGCATTGTCAGGCAAACCCGCAGGCGTCTTCACCTCGACCGGCAGCATGCACGGTGGCCAGGAAAGCACCTTGTTATCGATGATGTTGCCGCTGCTGCACCACGGCATGCTGATACTGGGCTTGCCCAGCACCGAACATGCATTGCGCGAAACCACGTCAGGCGGCACGCCTTACGGCCCCAGTCACGTATCGACCGATCACGCGGGCTTGAGCGATCACGAAAAAAACTTATGCAAAGCGCTCGGTGCGCGACTGGCAAAAACCGCGCTTCAACTGAAACAGACACAATAGAACACAGATGCCAAAAGTAGGCGCCTCTAGGCGACACGGATTTGACTGATGAACACTGATAAAATGGAGTATTTATTTCAGATAAAATTATTAAGGCGTTTTATAAAGGCGTATAACGAACTTGGCTTCAGTTTTTCAAATCCGTTTAAATCCGTCTAATCTGCGTCATCCGTGTTCTATTATTCAACGTTACCATTCATGACCATAAAACCGATTTACTGCTACATCACTGCCCTGGCCGGTTTTTTCGGGCTGTTCGCGTTGTTGATGCTTTGGAATACCGTGCTCGCGCCGTCTACCCGCTTTCCGGTCGCGCTGGTTTTACTGGCCTCCGTCACGCCGTTACTGCTACCGATGCGCGGCTTGCTGGATCGCAATCCCAGAAGCTGCGCATGGGCGGCCTACGTCAGCCTGATTTATTTTCTCCACGGTACTGCCGAGGCTTACGTCAACGCCGACGAACGGCTGTACGCCTCGCTTGAAGTCATGTTGAGCCTGATGCTGTTTTTCGGCTCCGCATTTTATGTGCGCCTTGCGGGAAAACAGAGCTGACAATGGCGCAGCAGCTTCCATTACAATTTGAATTCAGGGCCAATCAAACCTTTAACGATTTTTTTCCCGGCAGCAATCAGGAAATCGTCACGCATTTGCAACAGTGCATTGCCGGCGTTGGCGAACAGCAAATTTTCCTCTGGGGCAAATCAGGCGAAGGCAAAAGCCATTTGCTGCAAGCCTGCTGTCATCAGGCGCAGAATCAAAACCTCAGTTCATTCTATTTTGATTTGGCGAATGGAAAACTGCCCGATCCATTGATGCTTGATGGGCTTGATGAGTACGATGTGGTTTGTTTCGACAACATCGAGCCTATAGCAGGTAACGCGGCCTGGGAGCTGGCTTTTTTTAATTTTTTCAACCGGCAGCGTGATCGCGGCCACAAACTGATCGTCTCGGCCTCTTCTGCGCCCAACGACATTGCCATTCACTTGCCCGACCTCAGGACCCGTCTTAATTGGGGGCTGACCTTGAAAATACAGCCCTTAACCGACAGCGACCGCATTGCGGCATTAATCTTTAAAGCGGGCCAAATGGGCTTTGAAATCTCCCCGCAAGCAGGACGCTTTTTGCTGACGCATTACGACAGGGATCTGGCCTCGTTATGGGCTTTACTGGAAAAACTGGATAGGGCATCATTGGCCGCCAAACGTAAATTAACCCTCCCTTTTTTAAAGCAGATTCTGAACGAAGATAGCCATGATTAAAGTGCTTGTTATTGGAGCAGGAGCCGTCGGCGCGTTTTACGGCTCGCTGCTGGCACAGGCCGGGGCTGAAGTTTCGGTAATCTGCCGCTCCGATTACGATCAGGTCAAGCAGCACGATTTCATCATCAACAGCCAAGCGCTCGGCCGCTGGAATTTTACCCCGGCACAGGTGTTGAAGAATGTTGCCGACTTTAAAGGAACGCCGGACTATATTTTACTCTGCACCAAGGTCATTCCGGCGCTGGACCGGGTCGCGCTGATTCGTCCGGCTGTCGGCCGAAATACGGCGATAGTCTTTATCCAGAATGGGGTGGAAATCGAACAGGAAATGCTAACGGCTTTCCCCCATAATGAACTCGTCAGCGGCCTGGCGTTTATTTGCTGCAACCGGACCGGTCCCGGCGAGATATTGCATCTGGCCTACGGCCGCCTGGCTTTAGGAAATTTGCCGAGCGGCATCAGCCGTAAGACCATGCAGCTTTGCGAACTCTTTAACCAATCCGGCATTGACTGCGGGGCAATCGACAACATTGTTACCGGCCGCTGGCAAAAATGCGTCTGGAACGCGCCGTTTAACCCGCTATCGGTCTTGTCAGGAGGTTTGCTGACGCTGGACATCCTGCAAACCCAGGAGTTTTTCGTGCGCAGCATTATGCAGGAAGTTTGCGATATTGCGGCGGCGGCAGGACATCCGTTGCCCGACGATATTGTGAACATCAACATCGACAATACCTATGCCATGCCGCCTTATAAAACCAGCATGCTGCTGGATTATGAAGCCGGCCAGCCGATGGAGACCGAAGCCATCCTGGGCAATGCCCTGCGCGCCGCTCAGCGGCTGGGCGTAGCCGCCCCTCATCTGGAGTCGGTCTACGCGTTGATGAAGCTTAGGGAATTGAAGCTCAGCGGTTAGAAAACCCAATTGTCCACGAAAAACACGAAAAGCACGAAAAACTCAACCCAAAGGATGAATGGCTGTGCAACGCAACGTGCGTACTTATTTCGTGCTTTTCGCGGACAAATTTGCCGGGCAATTATTTACTGATGTTACGGCACGGACTGTATTTCTCATATTTGTCGAACTGAGTCCGTAGCTTACGAAAGTGCCCTTAAACCAAGGTACCAAATAGCAATGAAAACTTGCCGATGGAGCGGATTCAATCCCGTTTGCCGCGCCGAGCACCGGAGCTTTTGTCGAGATCAGCCCGTGAGGGG
>JBAQYH010000146.1:0-16023 GCA_049299935.1 Methylobacter sp.
CCCTTAGTGTTTGGCGTTTGTTTTGTTGGGGCAACCACAAGGGATTGCCCCTACGTCATTTTAACAAGGCATAGCCGCTGTCTTACGCGCGTAAAACCACCAAGTGATGCCGATACACGCCAGATAAAAAGCGATAAAACAATACAGCGCCGCATCGGGCGTACCGGTCATGCTGATCGCCGTACCGTAACTCTTGGGGATAAAGAACGCGCCGTAAGCGGCAATCGCCGAGCTGAAACCCAGCACCGCCGCCGCTTCTTTTGCCGCATCTTTTTTGGCTTTGGCAATCGCTTCTTCACCCTGCCCTTTTACTGCGCACAGCCGTTCGGTCATAAAGATAACCGGAATCATGCGGAAGGTAGAGCCGTTGCCGATGCCGGTGGTGATAAACAACAGCATGAACATCGCAAGAAAGCCCCAGAAATCGCCGGGATTGCCCGCCGAAGGCATAAAGTGCAGCACGCCGAACACCGCGCCAACCATGATAACGAAATTCCACAGCGTCACCCTGGCACCGCCCAGCTTGTCGGCCAGCCAACCACCGACCGGCCTGATCAGCGCGCCGACCAGCGGCCCCAAAAAGGCGTATTCAGTCGGGTTCACATCGGGGAACAGGATCTTGATCAACATCGGGAAACCCGCCGCATAGCCGATAAACGAACCGAACGTCCCGGTGTAAAGCCAGCACATCAGCCAATTATGCTTGCGCTTGAAAATGATCGCCTGTTCCTTGAACGACGCCTTGGCGGAGGCAATATCGTTCATGCCGAACCACGCCGCGATGCTGGTGGCGATAATAAACGGCACCCAGATAAAACCGGCATTTTGCAACCAGATCGATTTGGTAACTTCCGCCTTTACCCATACTTGCGGATCGCCGCCCAATGAACCGAACACGCCCGCCGCAATTACCAAAGGCACCACAAACTGCACGGTGCTGACGCCCAAATTACCTAAACCGGCATTCAGGCCCAGAGCCGTGCCTTTTTGGGATTGGGGATAAAAAAAGCTGATATTCGCCATGCTGGACGCGAAGTTGCCTCCGCCGAAACCGCATAACAACGCCAACACCACCATCAACACATAAGGCGTTTCGGGATTTTGCACTGCGAAACCTATCCATAACGACGGCAGCAGCAACGACGCGGTGCTGATCGTCGTCCAGCGACGGCCGCCGAAAATCGGCACCATGAACGAATAGAAAATCCGTAAGGTCGCGCCGGAAAGCCCCGGCAACGCCGCCAACCAGAACAATTCGTTAGTGTTGTATTTAAAGCCGATGCTGGGCAGGTTAATGACCACGACGCTCCACACCATCCACACCGCAAACGCCAGCAGCAACGCGGGAATGCTGATCCACAGGTTGCGGGTTGCGATACGCTTGCCGGTCTTTTCCCAAAAGCCCTGGTCTTCCGGGTTCCAATCGGTCAGCACCAGCGGCGCCGGATGGCTCAGCTCATGCAGGTCTTTGGATATTTTGGCCAACTCAGGCACGACGCGGCGCTCCATCCTGACAATCGAAAAATGCATCCAGGTCAGCGCAATCGTCATCAATACGAACAGCAACATGAAGCAGCTGCTCCAGATGCCGGTCAAATCGTTCAGCATGCCGAAAGTCAGCGGCAGCAAGAACCCGCCCAAGCCCCCGATCATGCCTACCGCGCCGCCGACAGCCCCGACGTTATCGGGATAATAAACCGGGATATGTTTGTACACCGCCGCCTTGCCGAATGACATGAACAGGCCCAGCACGGCGACCAACAAGATAAAGCCGGTAGGATGAATCGCCAGACTGAAGGCTATATCGCCCTTAATGCCGTGAACGATATAATCCGTAGGCGGGTAAGACAGGAAAAATGTACAGACACTGGCAACAATAAACGTCCAGTACATCAATAACCTAGCCCCGTAGCGGTCGGACAACCAGCCGCCCAACGCCCGAAATAAGCTGGCAAAAATGGAATACGCCGCCGCCAGCATGCCCGCCGACTTAATATCGAAACCGTAAGCGCCGACCAGATAGCGCGGCAGCCACAACGCCAAGGCGACAAAAGCGCCGAATACGCAAAAGTAGTACAGCGAAAACCGCCAGACCCGCATATCCTTCAACGGTTCCAGTTGTTTTATAAACGAATCGGGCTTGATGCCGGACGCGCGCCGCTCTTTCAGCATCGGCTCGTCATCGGTCACAAACCAGAAAACTGCCGCCATCAAAATAAGCGCCAACGCCCAAATTTGCGCTACCGCATGCCAGCCGAATGCAACCATCACAAAAGGCGCAATGAATTTAGTCACCGCAGCTCCGACGTTGCCGAGTCCAAAAATGCCTAGCGCCGTACCTTGTCTTTCTTTAGGGAACCAACGCGAAACATAAGCGATACCCACGGCGAACGACCCGCCGGCCACGCCGATACCGAGCGCGGTGACTAAAAACATCGTGTAGGTTTCAACAACGGTCAACAGCAAGGTGGCAATGGCCGCCGTCACCATCACCAGCGCATAAACGATACGGCCGCCGTACTGGTCGCTCCAGATGCCCAGCATCAGCCGGATTAACGAACCTGAAAGTATCGGCGTGCCGACCAGCAAGCCGAATTCAGTCTCGCTTAAATGCAAATCTTTCTGAATTTGTAATCCGATGATGGAAAAGATAGTCCACACTGCAAAACAGGTGGTGAAGGCAACGGTGCTTAACCAGAGTGCCCGCGACTGCTGGCCGGGCGTGACATTATCGACAATAGACATAATAACCCTTGCTTGTGCATTAAATGATTTGAGTTTTCACAGCAGTCGCCTGAAAGCCGCCGCGCCCCATCCAATGCAGGGTTGCAGTATAATTTCAAGAAAACCGCATCAGGAACATACCAGCCCCGAGTTAAAGGTATATTACAAATGCAACTTACACTATAATTCTTTTACCTACCGCAGGCAATATGCAAATTACCAGCTACACTGATTACGCACTCCGGGTATTACTTTACCTGGCAATGTCACCGAACCGCCAGGCAAATATTACAGAAATCGCTGATTTTTTTAATATTTCCCGCAATCATTTGGTTAAAGTCGTCCATCACTTGGGTAGCAAGGGCTTTGTTAAAACAACCCGCGGCAAAGGCGGCGGCTTATCCTTGCAGCGCCCTCCTGAGATGATACGCATTGGTGAAGTCGTGCGCAGCATGGAAAAACATTTTAACTGGGTCGAATGTTTTGATCCGGCACAGCAGCATTGCCGCTTGCTGCCCGGTTGCGGCCTAAAATTCTTGTTAGCCCAGGCGGGAGCTGCCTATTTACAAGTGCTGGATGCAGCGACGCTGGCCGATGTGTTGTCAAACACGGATCGTGTTGAGCTGTCGCAAAACGATCCGCCGGCGACACCGGGCCTGGATGCCGATGCTGAAAATATGCAATAGAACATGGGATCGTACCTATTCAGCACATAGAGAAATGGAACACGGATAACACTGATTTAAACGGATAATCACTGATTAGAAGCTTAGAATACTTTAAAAAAATCCGTGTAAATCCGTCCTACCCGTGTCGCCTAGAGGCGCCTACTTTTGGCATCCGTGTTCTATTTCTTTTTTCGCTGAATAGTTACCATTTTATTTACATAACAGGAGGCTTTATGCCGCAGCAACAAAGAAAAACACTATCCTTAGTCTTGCTATCATTAGCTGCGGCTCACCAGGTATCCGCCGATACCACCCAATCGATTGAAGATGCGCTTAAATTCGGCAATGGGGGTGCGGTCAAGATTGACACCAATTACCGCTACGAGAACGTTAATCAAGATGTCGTTACGAACCCGCAACTCGACGGCAATCCCCTGCCTGCTGCAAGCCAGCCAAAAACCGCCAACGCCAACACCCTACGCACCCGTTTAGGCTTGCTGTCACCCGCATTTCACGGCCTGCAAGGCTATGTAGAATACGAAGGCACTCATGTATTGCAATCGGATTACAACAATGGGCGAGGCAACAAGCCGGGATATTCCATTGTCGCGGACCCCGGTTACAATGAACTTAACCAGATGTGGCTCAGCTACGCCGGGGTTCCCGATACCGTTATTAAAGGCGGCAGGCAACGCATCAAGTTCGATGACGACCGTTTTATCGGCAACGTGGGCTGGCGTCAGCTGGAAACCACCTTCGATTCGGTTTTGATCACCAATCAATCGCTTAAAAACCTGACCGTTAATGTCGGCTATATCGGCAATGTGCAAACTTTCACCTCCACGACCGAAAACATCAATGCGCCGATACTCAATGCAAACTATAAGCTAGGCGATTACGGCAACCTGATCGGTTACGGCTATTGGCTCGACTATACCGAGCGGGAAAATTATCAAAAATCGAGCCAAACTTACGGCCTGCGCTTTATTAATAGTGACAAGCCGAAGAAATTTTACGATCACTACAGCCTGCTTTACACGGCCGAATGGAGCTATCAAGAAGATTACCAGCATTCGCCCACCCGCTATCAGGCGCACCGTTACAATGTAATGGGCGGCTTTACGGCCTACAACTTCAGCTTTCAAGGGGCTATGGAGCAGCTTAACGGTTCCGGTCTAAACAAAACCTTTAATACGCCGCTGGGTACCAACCATGCATTCCAGGGCTGGGCGGATTTATTCCTGGTCACGCCTAATGACGGTATCCGCGATGTGTTCGGCACCGTCAGCGCAAAACTCATGGACAACGACAGCCTAGTGTTATCAGGCATTTATCACGACTTTACCGATGACACAGGACGCCTTCATTATGGTAAAGAATGGGATTTCCAGGCCGTCAAAAAATTCGGCAAACATTATTCGTTGTTAGCTAAATACGCTAATTACGATGCGGATAGATACGCTACCGATACCCAAAAAGTCTGGGTGCAAGGAAACGTTAGTTTCTAACTCAATCCCGTTTTGCAACGCCACTGATTGAAGTCGATTAATTTTTCATGTTACTTCGATCAGTTGCAACACCACCGACTTAAGAAGGAAATTTCAAATATTTGCAAGGTTTAAAATTGGGAATTGTGATCTTATTCATGTAAAATATCGCAAATCAAATCAAGCGAAAATCAATCTTACCTGTGAATAATTCAATAAAAAAGCTTTTGATCGTCGATGATAGCAAAGTATCAAGAATGTTGATCCGCACACATATTCTTGCCAAACGCCCGCAATGGGTGATCTCTGAAGCTGCCTGCGGCGAAGACGCAATTGCGCTTATTGAAAATGACCTGCCGGACTACTGTACGATGGATATTAACATGCCGGGCATTTCAGGAACTGATGCAGCGGAACAGATACTGAACAAATATCCTTCTATAAAAATCGTTATTTTCTCGGCGAATATTCAAGAAACGCATCAAAACCGCGCCCGTTCGCTTGGAACCGTATTGGTAGCAAAACCGGTCACAGAAAAATCCATTGCCCTGACGCTAGACTATTTTACAAACGCCAAATGAATATTCTCAGCGAACTTCATCTTGACGCCCTGGCCGAAATATTCAGCATCGGCGCAGGCCGGGCCGCATTAGGCCTGAGCGAGATTGTCGGCGATGAAGTGCGTATTTCCGTCCCTTCCGTACAAATCATTAACTCGGAAGACATCAATTCGGCAACATTATCACTCAATAGCGGACGGTTTGGAGCAGTCACCCAACACTTTAGCGGCCCCTTTGATGCCGAGACGGTGCTTTTATTTACCGAAGAGCAGGCATTAAAAATCGTTAGCGATATGATGGGTTCGCAAATGAGCATTGAACAACTTGCCGAATTTGAGCACGAAGCCATGTGTGAATTAGGCAACATCATTTTAAATGCCTGCCTGTCCGCGATGGCCGATATGCTCACCTTTACCCTGGAAAGCTCCTTGCCCGATTACACCGTAGCATCGGCCGATGAAATATTATATCGACTCAAGCAGAACTCCGATCAACCCTATGTTCTGGTATTACATATTGATCTCGCCATCGAAAAGCGGCATACCGCCGGCAATCTCGTATTCCTGTTAAGTTCTTCATCTTTGACTAATCTTGCGACCCATCTCGATCAATTTCTTGGCGATATTTCATGAGTGACATCCCGGCAACTGCTCCAGGCGCAGCTCTATCCCCTAATTCGGCCACCATCAATGGGGGAAATGCCGCAAGAATGCCGAAAGCAGTCGCGCCTACGCAGCCGGGCGAAAAATATTTTGATATGGAAGACATCTCCAATGCACTCAACCTCGGATTGATTGTTGTCGATGCCGACGGCAAGGTATTGCTCTGGAATAACTGGATTGCAAAACACAGCGGCATTAATGAAGCCAACGTCCTAAATCGGCAACTTGAACACGCGTTTTCAGAGCCGGTGTCGCCCGCCTTCCTGACCGCTCTCAGAAACACCTTGGCATACCGGCTACCAGTGGTCTTGTCCACGGCCCTGCACCGCACACCCTTGCCTCTGTACAACATATCCGGGACAAATCGGCAACCGGCCCGGATGTATCAATCGATCACCATCACGCCTATTCAGTCTCAACTCAATGAAGCCTGCTGCCTCATTCAGGTGACGGATTCAAGCACCTCGATCAAGCGTGAAAAAATACTGCGCTCCCATTCGGAAATCCTGAAGAAGGAAGCGACAACGGACGGGTTGACGGATATTTGCAACCGCAGATTCTTCGATGCGCATTACGAAATAGCCGTGGCCGATGCAAAAAGGCAAAAACACCCCTTATCCATCTTCATGGTCGACATTGATTTTTTTAAAGCCTATAACGATTATTACGGGCATATAGCCGGCGACAATGTAATAAAGCTCGTCGCTGAAACGTTAAAATCGCAACTATCACGCGCCACCGATATAGTTGCGCGTTATGGCGGAGAAGAATTCGTTCTGGTAATGCCGCATTTACCGCGAGCAATCGCCGAACAATTTGCTGAAAAACTACGAAGCGCTGTTTTTAATCTGGCATTAGCGCATATAAACTCCAGCCCCTTCCACCGGATAACCATTAGCATAGGCCTTTGCACCGGCATTCCGGAAAACGACGATAACCTGTTAAACAAAGCTGACGCGGCACTCTATCAAGCCAAGCAAAAAGGCCGTAACCAGTACATTTCCCTCCCGCTTTGCGAAACCGAAGAATATCTGGAACAATAGATTGTCCTGCGGCGTACCCGCCAGATAAAACTCACCCTCATAAACCGGACCGGGTATGATGCTTGAGCCACTCACAATCACGTTAAATTTTATTCCGCATCATCGTATGAAATTCAAACCATCCGCTATTACGCTGGCCTTAAGCCTTGCCCTGTTCCCGGCTCCGCAACAAGCCGTTGAGATTACCAAAATCGAATTGCCTGACATGGGCGATTCCTCCGGCACCCTGATTACGCCCGCCGAAGAAAAAGAGTTTGGCGAAGCTTTTTTCCGCAGTCTGCACTCGCAAATCTCCATTAACCAGGATGCCGAGATCCAGCAATACATTCAGACTATCGGCGAAAAACTGGTCGTCAATAGCGACGCACCAAGCAACCCGTTCCATTTCTTTGTAGTCATGGAAAACAACATTAACGCTTTTGCGGGGCCTGGCGGCTATATTGGCGTCAATTCCGGATTAATTTTAATGACCGAAGCCGAAAGCGAATTGGCATCGGTCATGGCGCACGAAATTGCCCACGTTACCCAACGCCATTTGTACCGCGCTTTTGAGGCTTCCAACCGCTTATCGATTCCTACCGCCGCCGCAACCCTGGCCGCCATTTTATTGGGCACCCAATCGCCCGCTCTTGGACAGGCCGCTATAGTCGCCATACAGGCCGGCAGCCTCCAGTTTCAAATCGATTTTACCCGCGAAAACGAGGCGGAAGCCGATCGCGTCGGCATGCAAACCTTGGCGGGCTCCCAATTCGACCCGCGCAGCATGCCTACCTTTTTCGAGCGCCTACAGCAATCCAGCCGCTATTACGGACAGAATATTCCCGAGTTTTTAAGAACTCACCCGGTTACCGCCTCACGTATTTCCGACACCCGCGGACGCGCCGAAACCTATTCTTACAAACAATATCCCGACTCGCTCGGCTATCAGTTAACCAAAGCAAAAATCCGGGTGCTAAGCGGCACTGACAATGCCGACACGCTTAAATATTTTCAATCCCGATTAACCCAGGGTACGACCGAACAACGCACCGTTGCCCGCTATGGGCTTGGGCTGAGCGCGCTTAACTCGCAAAAATTCAATGAAGCGGAAGCCATTTTCCAACAACTGAGCAAAGAATACCCAAACCAGGCGCAATACGTCACCGCACTGGCCCGCACCGCGCTGGATTCCAAAAATTACAGCGTGGCGCTTACCCGGTATAAAAAACTGACCGAGCAATTTCCCGATAACGAAGCCATAAAACTCGAATACATTACATCCCTGTTAAAAGCCGGTAACGCCGAGCAGGCGCGGAAAAACTTATTTCAGTTAAAATCCCAAACCCAGCAACAACCGGTTTATTCCCAACTGCTGGCGCAAGTGTATAGCGACTTAAACCAGCCTGCCGAATCTCATCGTTATCTGGCGGAATATTACTACGCGACCGGGCAAACCAAAGATGCAATCCTGCAAATAAAACTGGCTCAAAAATCAAAAGGCCTTAACTACCAACTGTCCTCTATCCTTAACGACCGGCTCAACTTCTTTATCAACGAGGAAGAAGAAGCCAGACGCAACCGATAAAAGCCTGAACCTAACCTGAACAAAAAGCACTGCTTGCCTGCAATTTGATTCATTAGAAACCGCTAAAGCTTTATAAGAAACTGTATTTATTGCATATTTCTGACACAATTAAATTTTCCCCGCCAAACTCCATTTTTAATTAGACAATGGCGTACCATTTGAATAAAATTCGCCTCGGTTTAACGGAGTGAGCCCGGTTTAATTACCGACTAAGAGGGGGAATTTAGTCTTTTAGACTAGCTGATAATAATAATAAAATAAGTGACACTGCTTGGGTCAAGTTGTAAAAACCACAACTCAATAACAATAATAACAGCACTCAACACGCCCGCTTCATGCGGGCTTTTTATTGCCTGAAAGAATGCAATTCGTACGCCTTTCTGCCGCCCTCCTGGCCATTTTGACTCCAGCCTGCCGCGCTAGACTTACCGAAATTGGCGGAGACAGGCGTCTATTCCGGTAAGCCACTGCACAGGAATTACTAATTATAAGGCTTGCAGTTCAGGCCGGGATCGACCTGCAACCCCGCCCCGGCATCAATCTTACCGCTGCAACTTTTGCTGCCCGAGGACTGGATGCTGTAGGTGCAGGTTCCAGAGCACTGTTCGCCCGCAACACACCCATACGTCTGGCTTGGTGCTATCTCGGTAGAAATAGGCTGGTCTGAGCATCCTTTGATGGTGACATTCAAAGCCGCACCCGAATTATTATTGATCTCCAGGGCAAACACCGGATTTGCCGCCGCAAACAGTCCAACCGCGATGACCGTCATTTTCACAAAAGAGTATCCCAAAGAAAATATTGTCTTCATATGATGTTTCCTAATTGAATTTAATTGATAGATAACAAGGTGAACAGACGACCCTCACCGATATAACCGGAATTCGCTACTGCCCGCTTCGGCGGTTTCCCCGGTTCCATGAGCGCAGGGTAGTCTATTTAAGTAGACGATCAGCCTGGAAACTTGTGAATCCAAGCAACTGGCGGGCCTGACTCAAGCATGAAACATCCGGCCTTTTCCATTGCGATAAGACCCCGTAAGCAAGTTCGACGTTATAAAAATGAACCCCACAAAATGCGGGCATCGCCCGTCTTAGTTAAGGCATTGGGGGCGCCACAGCAGCGCTGCGGCGACCGAAATCCAGCACTCCATACACCAAAGGCCTCGCCCGATCAGCGGGCAATTCACAAAACTGCCCGCAATCCGTCTATTTCATCAGAACGGGAATGCTTCGCAGCAAGATAGGGCCGCAACCTGACAAAACCGGCATTCCTCAGGATCGAATTACCCATTTAGCCCATCATCCGAGAAGGAAGGAAGTGAGTAAACATGTCAAACAATCCGAAACTGGATCAATCAATAAAACAAGTCCTTGAATGCCTGCCGGTCGTCATCGGCGATATTCAGGAGCGGCCGGATTACAACAAAAATCCGGCATTCGCCACCGACGTTAGCCTCTTAACCGGTTTCAAACAAGACTTGTTGATCGCGAGCGTCGCACCAAGCCTTTTGGCACCCGCAATGACCGAGTTGCAAAGTACGGCGACGAACACCATCCTGCCGCTGGTCGCCCAGCAGATCACCGCCAATGTAGCCATCACCAAGATGGGACAGTTAAACACCAACCGCACCATTACGCCGTCAATGGCGACGGCGCACAATATCGACCTGGCTTCGCTCCAAGATGCCGTCCAGCTGCTGGTGGCCTATTTATCGGAAGCTCTGGCGCCGCCGACGCCGCCGGTAAAAGGCCGGTTGCTGAGTCTTGAAGTCAGCGGCGCCAAGCAGATCGACGATAACCGGTATATCGCCGATTACGCATTGATCGGCAGGGTCGTAATCCGTGCCGTCGTTGAACCGTACGAATCCGCGGTGGTCGAATCCTTGATCTGGGAAGGCGGCGAACCCGGCTCCACCAACGATTGCCGCCTGCTCCCCCTCGACCGGATAACCCGGCCGGACAGCCCGGCGGTTATTAGCGCATGGCTCGGCGACACGCGCCTGCAAATCGCCGTAACGGTGCGGCCGCTGCTGGGCGGCCTGGATGTCAGCAACGCGGTAAAAAAGGGGGAACGCTGGATAGCCCAATACTCCGCCGACGGCGATCCGGTCATGGTACGTGCTGCAATGATGCCGGACATCCCTGATGCCTACCGCTATCTCAGCTGGGATGGCGGCAGCATAGATTCAGAGCACCCGAATGATCGCCGTCTGGTGCCGCGCAACGCGCTGACCCAGCCGGATAGGCCGGTTGCCGTGACCGCCAAGCTCAACCCGCAACTTGAAGTTCAAATCGAAGTGATGCCGCAGCTCACGGCTTTGACCGTGACTACCGGGGACGGGGCGGTGAACCCGACGGCGACCGTAGCAGATACCTCACGCTATACGATCGCCTATGGCGACGGCAACATCACCGTCACCGCCGTGACCGAACCGGCAAGCGCTAAAGCCTGGGCTCATATCGTCTGGACCGGCAATGGCGCCGACAGCGATCAAGCCAACCGCAAGACCCTGGCGCGTAATGCCCTGACCCCTTTCGGCCAGGAAGGGCAAACAATCACCGCCACGTTGGGCAATACGGCACGCACCGCAATCCTCAAAGTAGTGCCGACTCTCGTGTCCCTTGCGGTAACTACCGTGGACGGGGCGGTTGCGCCAACCGCGACGGTAGGAAATACCTCGGCTTATGCAGTCAATTACGCCGCCGGCAACATTACCGTGACCGCTACGACCAACCCTCAGGAACAAGCCGCATGGGCTTATATCGCCTGGACCGGCGACGGCGTCGACAGCGGCCAGGCCAACAGCAAAAACCTGACCCGCAATACCCTGACTCCGTTCGGACAGGCCGGACGTTCGGTTACGGCCACCGTAAACGGGGCGGCCCTGATCGCCCAAATCAAGGTAATTCCAACGCTGAATGCCTTGACGATCCCGGTGTACGGCTTTGCCACCGGAGTCGGGCAGCAATGGTACAGCTACCAATTGAACAGCCCGAATACCTTCAATATTTCCGATGCGAACCCGAAAGCCGTTGCCCAGGCGGCAACCACGCCGGACACGGCGGCGGCCTGGGCCTACATCGTCTGGGCCGACGACGGCAATCCCAACCAGGTCGAGGCCGGCAGCGAAGCGCGCCTGCGCACCCTGCGGCTGAACGCCGCGAACACGATAAACCTCAGCGCAACCATCGGCGGACAACAACTCCAAGCCCGGCTCGATATTCGCGCGCCCCGGCAATGGCCCGGCAACGGCACGCAACTGGCGCTCGACAACATCACCTTTAGCGGCGGCCGCGCCGTTACGATCGATTACGTGACGGGCTCCACGCTGGCGAATCTAAGATATTCCAAGCATTTTCCGCGGACTTGGTATCGCGCCAACCCCGGTACCGCCCAGCAATATCCGCAGCCGGTCTTGTATCAGCCGCCCCAAACCTATACCCGCAATACCCCCATCGGTATTGCCGCGCAAATCGGCATCACCCAAGCCCCGAATGCGGACGCGGACAATACGCCGATCCGGGCCACCGCTTTTCTTCGCCGACCGGGCGGTAATGCCGACCAGCTACGTTGGCAACAAAACGTCAACATTCCGGCTGCCGGAGGCGGCCCTGTCGCTTTTCCGGCGGCCAACAGCGCCAATTTGCCCGATGTCGTTTTGCATGAAGACCAACTGTTGGTCTTTTGGGAATTCCGCATAGGCATGGGAAACTGGGTCTTGTTCGACGTCAGCGAACACAGCGTCTATGTGACGCTGGCAGATCCCATTGCGACCGAGCGGAACACGCTTAACGATCCCGCTGCCGCCGGAGCCGCGTATACGCTTTGGAGCATGCTTGATATTTCCTGCGCCGCCGGAAAAGAAACCAACGACGACGCCGGAGCGGCAATCGGCATTTACACCGCCTTCCAGCCCGCCAATCCGAACAACAAACTCAGGCGCAAGCACGACAATGTCACATTCAAATACTGGAATCCGCGCCCGGCGTTGGCGCAGCATTTGGCTGTCAGAACCGGCGCCGTAGTCGAGCCGCACCTGGTTATCGCCAGCGGCAGCGGCTCCTGCCTGTCCTTTGCGCAAATGCTCATGTCGATGTTCGGTATCCACGGTATTGCCGGAGCGCGGATGGTTGAAGTCGAGTCGAACCCTGCCGTATCGCCGGAGGCGGTTCGGTTCCTGGTGCGCGACTGGACCTTCAACCAACCGCCGGCACCCAGCGGCGCCGGCTATACCCATAACAAACGCGATGACGGCACGGCGCCGCATCCCCCCGCCGGTTGGGCGACGTGGGCCGCCGGTGCCGGACAGAATAGCCCTAATCCTCCTCCGGCATTCAGAAATCATTTCATTGTCCGGCTCAACCAAGCCGGCGTGATTGATAGATTCTTTGACCCATCCTACGGTTCCGTCCCTGTTGGAAACTGGCAAGCATGGGTAAACATATCGATAGCCGGGCTGGAACGAAGCCGTATGCATCAACCTCCGACCAAGTGGTATCACTTCTGTGTGCCCCCCAATCCGGTGCCGCAAACTAACGCAGGATTCATTAAACAAAACCCTAACCTGGCCCCTGACAATCTGATCAAACTGCGTTACGCTTCCGACAATACAGCCATTAATTAATACAACCCAGGTATCGGAGAAATTCCATGTTGGACGAA
The DNA here is from genome assembly GCA_049299935.1 of Methylobacter sp. Lineage (GTDB taxonomy): Bacteria > Pseudomonadota > Gammaproteobacteria > Methylococcales > Methylomonadaceae > Methylobacter_A. The sequence goes on from JBAQYH010000146.1 coordinate 13,374, forward strand.
AAAGTTATAATTTCAGACTTGGTGAGCCTAGAGGTTACCGGAATGTTGCAGCTGGTTGGCGACACGGCAGGAATAGCGCTTTATATGGCGAGAACCGGCGAAGGGAGCTCGAAAATCAGCCAAGCGAACGGCATGCCCTACGAAACGACACTGAGTCCCGCCTCGAACCGGAAAATTGATGGATTCACCCTCGACGCCGCCCCGTCTTGGCCCACAATCATCATCCCGCAGTGGCTGCCGACAGCGCCGGACTGGACCGTGACTGTGGCTGACGACAACAGCACAGCCGCGGCGGTCCTGGCTTTCGGCGGCGCCTACAACGCCCTCCTGATCGGCGCCGCCAATGAAGGGACGCTGGACATCCCAAACATCCTGGAAGATGAGGATTACAGCAATCCGCGCTTTCTGCGCGGCGCGGTTCCGGCTTCTGCGGCAACGGCCTACACGTCGGCCGTTGCCAACGGCAAGACGCTGATGCTGTTCCCGCCTGCATCCATTAAGCAGCCCGCAAAAGGTATTAAGCTGGTTCCGGCTCTTTCGGGTGTGGTGTTTCAGGACGCATCGAGCGACAGCGCATTGTGGGTCGTCTACCGCCAGGGCGGCAAGCAGTCGGCGATTTTGTCCTCGACCGGCGCGGTACTGGGATCAGTCAAGCTAAGCTCGTTCGACGAGTCGCTGAAGACGGCCGGTCATGCCGTATCGATCATCGACGATCCGGTTATTACGGAATTCGACGTGGATATCCGGGACGGCGTCTATTTTCTGCTGGCTGCGACGGATGCAGAGCCGCAGCTGATCCTGTTCGACAACAACGGTGCGACGACCAAGCTTGACTGGCCGTCGAACGGTCTCGCCGAAGGCAACTGGATGTCCAGCCCCACTGTTCTGGCGGTTCCGGCAGTATCGCCGCCCAACGGGGTTTACATGAATGCTCAAGGACAAACGCCCGAATTTTTGTTTGCCTTTATCGAAATGTCCAATAAAGGGCCGGTGGGTATTCGTTTAGGAGCCGTCATGGTTCCGCTGGCTACCGATAGCGCGTCCAGCGCAGCGTAAGGCTGAAAACAGCGATCCGCATTACCGGAATCGGCGTTATATTTGGTTCAGCGCCGAAGCTGCAATGCAAAAAAACAGGCGCGGAAATTTTTTATGCATTAATTAAAAAAATCGCCTCAAATCGATTCACAAATTCCAGGCTGGATCGTCTATTAATGCATAGACCGGTGACTTCCAAGCTACCGGTCTGCTCAAGAAAGACACCACCTTGTTTTTATCAACTCTAAAAAAAGGAGCCCGATTATGGCATTTCCTACAGCCGTTAACGATCAAATAACCGATGCCGTAACCCAAGCCAACGTCAAGGTGCTGGGCGACGCCCCGGCCATGGCGATGGGCGCGATCTATCAATCCCTTGCCCACTCCACCGGCATCCTCTACGAGAATGCCACCAGCGCCCAACAACAATTGGCAATCTCCGCACAGGCGGCCACCAACCAGGGCGTGATCCAGCTCTATAGCGTCGACACCATGGCCGGTGCGGTTTCAACCGCCAAAGTCGCCCAAAGCGACGTGCCTGACACAATGCTGGCTTTATTAACGGCTCTCAAGGCCCCCCAAGGCTGATACCGGACTTTCCGTAGCGGACAGCCCAGTACAAAATGACAATGAACACCGCTAAGGGCCTATCCCCGGCGGAAAATGACCACTAAGTTTTCGACAATCTATACTTAAGGAGTATAACCATGGCAATTCCAACCGCCGTCAACGGCCAAATAACCGATGCAGTGACCCAGGCCAACGTAAAAGTATTGGGCGACGCCCCTGCTATGGCAATGGGAGCGATCTACCAATCCCTCGCCCATTCCACAGGTATTTTGTATCAGAACGCCACCAGCGCCCAACAGCAGCTGGCGATCTCCGCCCAGGCGGCCACCAACCAAGGCGTCATCCAGCTGTACAGCGTCGATACGATGGCCGGTGCCGTAGCTACCAGCAAAGTCAGTCAAAGCGACGTGCCCAATAACCTGCTGTCGCTGCTGACCGCCCTCAAGGCCACTCAAGGCTAAGAGTCAGGTACGAAGCGCTCGTTCGGGGGATGGAAGACAGAAACCTAAGAGTGATCCTGGGCAGTTTGCTGCCCAGAATACCCTAATGCGCCGCTGTGCTATGCCCGAAAAATGCGACAAAACCGGTACGCCGAGGTGCATGCGATTAATTCGCTCACTTTGATTAACGCTTACAGGTTGGCATTAATGACCCGGCAGCAAGCCCCCGGCTAATAAGAACGAATAGTGAAACATGACCCTGTAGCGGGGATTTTTTTAAGTTCACCCAGGAGAAGCAAATGGCAGACACCGGAAATACAGCGGCGAGCGGCGGCTCACCCAATCACAACCACGGGGCGGAAGATGGCCCTAGCTGCAATGCGCAAATCACCGACGGGGTCACCCAAAGCTCCGTCCATGTTTTGGGGCTAGGTCCCGCAACTGCGGCAGTCAACGCCTACATCGGCCAGGCACAGTCTCAGAGCATCCTGTTCGCCAACATGGTCAACCAGCAGCAACAGTATGCGAATATCGCGGCAGCCACACTAACCCAAGAACTCACGCAATTGTTCACCGTAGGAGACGATGAAGAATAAACCCGGAGG
>JBAQYH010000147.1:0-2769 GCA_049299935.1 Methylobacter sp.
GTCTTAAGAGCGCATTGTCAAGCTTTCAGACGGCGGTGCAAAAGCTTAATGACATCAACCTATTCAAAACCCACAAGGCTGTATCCGGCAATGAAGCCATTGTAAAAGCCACTGCGGGTTCGGGGTCGGCAGCGGGTTTGCATGTTATGCAAGTGACGCAGTTGGCCAAGGCGCAGAGTTCTATTGCAACGACAGAATTTACCGGGTCTACCGAGGTGGTAGGCACAGGCACAATGACGTTTTCAGTGGGAGCTAAAACCCCCTTTGCAGTAACCATTGATGCGAGCAACAACACGTTGGCGGGCATTCGAGATGCTATCAACAGTGCGGCAGACAATAACGGTGTGACTGCGAGCATTATTAATGTTAATAATGCAACCAACACCGGCACCATATCGAAATTGGTGTTGACGGCGAAAGACACAGGCGTGGCGAATGGGTTTTCAGTGGCGGTGGCGGGTGATGCCGGGTTGAGTCGTCTCGATACTTCCGGGCCGGCAAACTTTACCGGTGTGGCGGCGGCGGATGCCAAAATTTTGATGGATGGGCAGGCTGCCACACGTAGCAGTAATGTTATTACTGATGTGTTGCAGGGCGTAACGCTGAACTTGCAATCGGCAGCCGCGCTGAACACGGATGTGAATGTGGACATTACCTTAGACAATGCGGCGATCAAGGAAACCATTTCAGGTTTTGTGACGGCCTATAATGCATTGAATAGCACGACCACTAGCCTTGGCAAGTTTGCAGGCACGGCGGGCGGCAGCAATGGTGCATTATTGGGCGATTCGACTTTACGCTCCATTAAAAACGACTTGCGTCAACAAGCCAGCAACCCGGTCACATCAGCAAGCAGCAGTTTTAATACCTTGAAAACCATTGGTATCGATATCGATAAAGACGGCGTGATGACGTTGGATAGCACCAAGCTTGATCAAGCCTTGTCAACCAATCTGTCATCGGTAAGCGATGTATTTTCATCTACTGATGGGGTGGCCACTCGATTGAAAGCCAAGGTGACGCAATACTTGCAAACCGGCGGCCCTTTGGATACCCGTCAAACTTCGCTGAATAAGCAGTTAAAAGCGCTCAGTGATAAACGTAATACTGTCCAACTCCATTTGGATAACGTGCAAAAAGGTTTGCTGAAGCAGTTTATAGCGATGGATACGGCAGTGGGCAGGTTCCAATCGACAGGCTCGTTTTTGAGTAGTCAATTAGCACAATTAAGTAAGTGAGATAACAGATGACACCAGTAGCGTATAGGAATAATGCTAATAAATATGCGGCTGTACATGCCGAGTCGGTGATAGACGGTGCATCGCCGCATAAGTTGATACAGATGCTGATGAATGGCTTTTTGATGCGGGTCAATGCGGCAAAAGGCGGCATAGAGCGCGGCGATTTTCAGGAAAAAAGCGTGCAGATTTCCAAGGCGGCCGCTATTGTCGGAGGATTGATAGACGGGGTGGACACGGAAAAAGGCGGCGACCTGGCGGCTAATTTAATGAGTCTGTATGAATACATCAACACCCGGTTGTTTCAAGCCAGTGCTGAAAACAGCATTGAAATACTTGATGAGGTTCAGGCTTTGATGAGGGAAATCAAGCAGGCATGGGATACGATTCCTGAAATGTATCATTAAGGGGCAATAATGAGCGTTGTCCCTGAATTAGTGCAACAGCTTGAAAAGTTTGTTGAGCTTATTGCGAACGCTATTGAGTCCAGGGATTGGGACGGCTTGAATGAACTGCTGGCTAATCGGCAGGAGGCGCTGGAGCGGTTATGTGCATTATCGCTGTCGCTTCTCGAGCGTGAGGCTGTTGTCACTATGATGGCTTCGATGCAGGACGAAGATAGGCAACTGTTGGCATTGGTGCAAAGCCAAAAAGAGCTATTGCAGAAGTCGGCCGCGTCGCTTGCACATGACAGAAAAGCCATTCAGGCTTATCAAGTCGAATAGTCCGATACTAAGGCGGAGGTCAATCTGACTGCCGTTACAAATTGACTAACTTCTAGTGCGGTGCCGGTTTGCGAAGCAACGCATTATGCAGTTCAAGAGGGATAATCAGTACATTTGGATTGAATCTATTTTCTGAATGTATTGGTGGGCAAGATGTTCCAGAATAGACAGCTGTTATAAGTCTTTCCCATATCTTCGTTATCACCAAGTACGGTATTTATATATCTTGCCATGATGGTCGAAATGGCATGGAAATCATATTGCTGAAATATTTTTAGATATTTTATGCGCGCTTTTTCAAGTCCCTTTCTGTCGCTTAAAAGGCATTTTTTCAAGAAATTGCCCCGTATGCTCACATCATATTGGATGTCTTTCAGTCACTGTGCGTTGAAATTACCGGTTTCTATGCTCGGGGTTGCCAATCATGAAATGGGATTAAATCGGCAAATCGATTTTGTGGCAGTATTCAGTCATTTTTCTTGCATGATCAAGGTCGACGCGCTTGTTCGTGATTTCCTTCAAAACTCTGGGGAGCCTGATTCTATGGCAAAGATCACTTCGATGCGGCCGTTTGCCTGCATAATACCAATTCCAATCAGTTCATATGCTATCCCTTCTTCAGCGGGAGAAGGTTAGGTTGAGGGCAAATAACAACTTATTGGGATTGGTGTAAATTGTAAGCGCGATTTAAACGCCGTCTATATTTGTTTCAAGCCCTCGTTAATCTTTTTCCTATCGACATGCCAGAACAATAGTTTTTCAACGATTTCACTTCTGGTAGTTCTGTAAAAACATGACGCAAGTAG
>JBAQYH010000148.1:0-2856 GCA_049299935.1 Methylobacter sp.
AAGTTGCTTAACTAAGTGCAAGGCAAGATCATATTAACGACGTTAAGGTTTGCAAGACGACCTATAATGATCACTGACTGACTTAGAAAAAATCCATTAGATGATTCTCAACAGCCAGGCCTGGCGATTATCTTCTTCAGTAACATGCAACAAGTGGAGTTACCAAAATGACGAAACAGCGCTTGGTAAAGCAATTTTGTACCGCTCATGACACAGCCTATCGACTGTCGGAATTGACGCCGATAGAGTTCGAAGCTGCCACGAATATTTCCGATCCCTCCGTGTTCATAGACACGACCGTTAAGTTTCAAGAAATTCAGGGCTTCGGAGGCGCTTTCACAGAGGCGGCTGCGGTTACCTTATACAAAATGCCAAGCCACTTGCGTCAGGAAATTCTGCAAGCCTATTTCTCGCCGGACACCGGCAATGCCTATACCTTATGCCGAACCCACATCAACAGCTGCGATTTCTCGCTAGGAAATTATGCCTATACCGAAGTGGACGGCGATGTAGAACTTAAGTATTTCAGCATCGACCATGACCGGCAATCCCTAATTCCGATGATTCGCGAGGCTATCGATTTATCCGGCGGCAAGTTAAAGCTTTTCGCTTCCCCCTGGAGCCCGCCGGCCTGGATGAAAACCAACGGCATGATGAATAACGGCGGCAAGCTTAAGCCGGAATATCGCCAAGCCTGGGCGGATTACTATGTCCGTTACATTCAGGAATACGGGCAGGAGGGCATACCAATTTGGGGACTGACCGTGCAAAACGAGCCGGAAGCCACGCAAACTTGGGACTCCTGCATTTACACCGGCGAAGAAGAGCGGGATTTTGTCAGAGATCATCTTGGTCCAACCCTCCATGATGCCGGGCTTGGAAAAGTTAAAGTGATTGTCTGGGATCACAATCGCGACCGTCTGTTTGAGCGTGCCAAGGTTGTTTTTGATGATCCGAAAGCCGCGCAGTATGTCTGGGGTGTCGGTTTCCATTGGTATTGCGGGGATCATTTTGACAATGTCCAACTGACTCATGACGCCTATCCCGACAAACACCTTATTTTCACGGAGGGCTGTCAGGAATGCGGGCCGCATCTGGGTTCGTGGGATACCGGAGAGCGTTATGCCCACTCGATGATAAACGATCTTAATCGCTGGACAGAGGCATGGGTGGACTGGAACATGGTTCTGGACGAAACAGGCGGCCCCAATCATGTCGGTAATTTCTGTAGCGCGCCGATTATTGCCGACACCCAAGCCGGAGAAATACGCTATCAAAGCTCTTATTACTACATCGGCCATTTTTCCCGCTTCATCCGGCCAGAGGCTCACCGGGTGGCCTGCGCCAAAACCCTGGACAGCCTTGAAGCAAGTGCATTTTTGAATGTTGATGGGACTGTGGCCGTAGTGGTTTTGAACCGTACCGAGCAGGCAATTGACTTCGTGCTAAAGAGCGAGGGATTACAGGCTAAAACCTCGGTACCGGCTCGTGGGATCATGACTTTTGTTTTTTAATAACGGCTGGGGAAGCTGTTTATGCCCGATATTCACATAGATCAGCCAGTTGGGGACATTTCACGCAATGCCTAAAGCAATGTTACAATTCAGATTATGAAAATATATATGGATAATTGTTGTTTAAATAGGCCCTTTGATGACCAGTCGAATCTTAGGATTCATTTAGAAGCGGAAGCAATAAAAACGATTATCAGATTAGTCGAACAACAGAAATGGAATTTAGTCAGCAGTAAAGTTTTGAAGTTTGAAATATCTAAAATTGCCGATGAATCCAGAAGGAAGGAATTAATGTTAATGGAATCGCTGGCAGGCGAAGTAGTTCAAATTAATACGCAAATCGGAGTAAGAGCCAATGAATTTGAGCGTTTAGGTATCCAATCTTTCGATGCGTTACATCTGGCTTGTTCAGAAAATAATGCCGATATACTTTTGACAGTTGATGACAGATTGATAAAAAAGGCGCAGACCATCAACAACTTAAATATATCAGTCCGTAACCCTTTAATTTGGTTAAGTGAGGTTTTACCATGAGTGCAGTTGAATACAAAACCGAGCAAGAAATTCAAAAAATGGGCATCGATATTCTTTACAAAGGGCTAGGGGCGACCGATTTTATCCGTTTTATGCAGCAATTCGATCAAGGTCACGGCAACTACGTAGAAGACCGCCTGGAGTGGCAACAAAATTATTCGGTAAACGATATTCTTGCGGAAATTGAAAGCAGCAAGTAGTCTTGAGTTCTATTCCCATACCCCTGTTTATATCCGACATTTGCTACGTACGTTCGTTCCATTACAAAAGACTGCAAGCCCTCCATAGACTGCCAGTTGGCGTACAGTTCGTAGCCCAGTAGATACTCTCTTAAAACACAAGCCCAATTTTGCAAGGAATCATAAAATTTTATGATTTTGCTTCAACAGGAAACGTGTAAAAACGAGTCCCGTCAAATTCTTTTTTAGCTTTCAGCATGCCATGGATGGCGTGTAAAAGTTTGCGCATTACCACGCAATCTTCTTTAAACCGTTGTCTTGAATCATATGCGTGTAATAGCCTTTAATATGAGGCTCATGGCACGTTGCGACCAATGCGGGCATATACAGTGTTCGGCGAACGAATTTATTGCCCGCCTTGCTGATGCGTGGCTTTTTCGTCACACTGCTACCCGATTCAAATTGCCGTGGATCTAAACCCGCATAAGCGACCCATTGCTTGGCACTCATGTCTTTAGGCAATATCATCAATTCCCCCAACATTTGCACTGCACTTGCCATTCTTTTGCGCGTTTCGTTGCGCTTGGGTGGTATGCAAGCAACTGGGGCGATATTGCGCCTCCCGATGT
>JBAQYH010000149.1:0-4398 GCA_049299935.1 Methylobacter sp.
GATTACGCTTCGCTAATCGGAGCAACGCTGGCTGGGCCAGCCATGGGCCCAAACAAAAGCTTGAACGTTTTTCATATAATCCTGGGCCGCTCGGATTGGAAGAAGTTGAAATCGCCGTTGAATATTGCGGTCTTTGCCATTCCGACTTATCCATCATCAATAATGATTGGAGCATGTCGCAATATCCTGTAGTGCCCGGACATGAAGCAGTTGGCCGCATCGTCGCGGTCGGCGGGCAAGTCAAATGATTCCCGGCGGGTCAACGGGTTGGCGTGGGCTGGAATTCCGGCAGCTGCATGCATTGTCATCATGCAGAGGAGGCAACCTCATAGCGTTGCCGGGCAGCGAGACGGACTTCTTCTTCGGCATCGTCCAGCATTTGTTGCAGCAAATCCGGCTTTGCCCGCAACGCCACCTCGTAACGCACCGTCCAGTCACTGTCCTTGCTGATCGTCTCCAGATCGTCAACATCCATACGTTGAGCGACGATGCGGCGAATGCAGACTTCCGCATCATCGGCCATCAAGCCCAGGCTGACACGGGGGATGCGTTCCGCCACCATGCGCCGCACCTCATTATCGGGATCGGCCGCCAAGCGGAACAAACGTCCGGTCGGCAGGCGTTTGGCGACATAGACGCGTACCAGGTAATCGGCATCCCCGACCATCAGCTCCAATTGCTGTTCCGGTAAGCGGTCGGCTACCGTTATCCTGACTTCCCTATCGGTATCGCCGCGCAATTCCGGTAACCATTCCAAAGGCACACGGTAGGCCAATACGCGCCGCACGGCTTCATCGGAATCGGTCAGCAAAGGCCGTAACTGATCGGGCGGTAAATACCGGGCCGCGATAGCGCGGCGTTCCCAAAAACCGTCTTGCGTGTAATCGGCAGCGTAGACCGGATGCGCACGAAAAAACCGGTCGATCTGCCGGCCGCTTTCTGCGGCCACACAGCAATCGCCGGGGTTGCAACTGCCTGCCGCCAGTAGTGTGTCGCGATATTTGCAGGAGCTACAGTCGGCCAATGGGGTTAGATCGTTTTCGGTCCCGGCTTGCTGCATTCTTAAGCCGCCTTCGACAAAGCAGGCAACAACTGCGGAGTGATTTGCGCCAACCAGGTTTTAAGCCGCTCTTCGGTTAAGAATGGCTGCGTACGCTGATCTAGCACCAAGCCGACAAACCGGTTATCGATGATCGCATCGGAGTGCTCAAACTGATAACCCTCGGTGCTCCAAGGGCCGATAATGTCGGCACCGTAACCGTAAAACACCCGGTAAAGCTGGATCAATGAACTGGCGAAGCGCGAGGCGTAACGTTCCTGATTACCCAATCCGAACAAGGCCACCCGTTTACCGCTCAAGTCAACACCGTCGAGATGAGGCACGAACTCTTGCCAATTGCTTTCAATGCAGCCGACAGCCAGTCCCGGCAAATCGCCGATGCCGTAACTCGGTGTGCCGAGTATCAATGCACCGTACTGCAACAATTCAGCCACAGTGGTGCGGTTGATGTTTTTGGGTTTATCGGCCAGTTCTTCGCCCAATAAACTGTAAATCTTTTTAGCCACCAAACGGGTGCTGCCGGTATCGGTTCCGAAAAAAATGCCTATTTTGCTCATAAATCACCTGTGCTTGAGATTGCGGGATGCTGTTACGCAACATAAGCAAATTTCGCTCCAGCTTTAGGTGGGATAATTTTTGTTGAATATTAGATAGATAGCTTGGCCGAACCTGAAACCGGATCCGGATTGGTGCAATCATTCCGACAATCGCGGCATAAGCTGGGGAGTTTGCGACATAGGCGCAGGCGGCTCTTCGTTGTTTGCACGTCAAATTCAGTTTTTTGAGTCTTTTCACCCGACCTGAAAGTAGAGTGATTTATCGATCAAAATAGACGGGGTAGATCTTTCTTCGTGCACTCAGGCTGCTATCGAGAAAGCAAATGCAAGACCTAGCCCTTGTTGTTCTCTTGTTATTCAGATTATGCCAGTTGTTAATGTCGGCTTTTGTGAGTGGCGAACTGGTGCTGTCGACCCACAAGGGCCATTTGGATATGGATTTAAGCTTCCCGATACCGGTCATTGGCAAAGTAGCACTATCAATCCATTACTGACATTCCGGCCTTGTAAAGCCCTTGTGTAAAATGAATGACACTGGGGCTTTTTTGCATAGCATGCATTATGCGAAGGCTTTTTATTTATCTTTTTTCGGTGGTTCTGGCCATTCTTCCCGTCGTTGTACCTTTATTATTTTTCTATCTGACCCTAAATCTTCGTTGCTATAACCAATTGAATCTGTAACGTTATCTTTCTTAATTCTTCGATTTTCATTGATTTTTTCAATTTGTCTTTTTAATTTATCCAATTCATTTTCATTCATTTTTATTCCTTAATTGTAAGCCACGTGATTTATTGACTTCTATTTGGCACTTATCAATAAGCCTTTTATCCGTAGGTAATTTAGTTTCTTTTTTTACCAATGATTTTTCTGTAGTACGAAATTTTCTATAATTTTTGTTTAGTGTATTTGGGCTTGGGTTATTATCTACTTCCAACCATAAGTCCTCATACTCAAAAAGCAGTTCCCCCCATTTTCCTGATAGTTCAGCCATTGATTCAATTTTTTTTGGGTAATTGAGTATCGGTAGGGCTATTGCTAATAGAGCAGATAGCGAAGACAGCATTTTCCATATGTATGCCAACTCTACCCAAATACCCCATCCTGCAACTGTCCCTGAAGTCATGACAGCCAAAAAAATTTTTAATGTAGTATCTCTTCTTGAGTATCGATAAACCAAATATTTCCAATAACGTGTATTCATATCAGCATCAAGCATTGAGTTCCAAATTGCTTTTCTGATTGGCATGTTTATTTCTCAATTTATTTTGAAACGACGATTAATTTAGGATCTATTTTTTCATTCAATTAAGAACGATTCGTAACAAGCGCAAGGACAGGGGTAAATAGTACTGTCCTTTAGTCTCATTTTGAGACTTTTGCCGGTTCTTTTTGGTTTCTTCTACGTCTTGCAGAGTTATCTTATCAACGTAAATCGCCAGAATTGCATCGGCAACGTCCGTTGGCTTTAACTCGATTTACTATTATGACATATCTCCCTGGCTTTTTTGATTTGTTCCAATCTTGACTGAGTAGCAGCCATCGTGTGGTTGTCACATGACGTTTATACGTGCTTTGAGGGCGTTTTTGGACTGCGAAAGCGCAAGCATATGACTTCGCATAATAATTATGGTCAAATTCAATCAACATTTCTCCATAAAGCCTCATAGGTCGGGCAACAGCTTTTTTCGTTGCCCGACACTACGGAACTATCAATCAGGCTCGGCCAAAATTGATCGAATTGTTTCTATTGTCATGATCAGGGTCATCGGTTGTAAAGGCGACTCCACGAAACCGCGTGAAAGATAGAACTGCTTGGCTTGATCGGAAAGCGCATGAACCAATAGGGCAAATACACCGGCGTCACCGGCGACGTTGACTGCCCGTAGCATCGCATCGCGCAGCAGCGCCTGCCCGATTCCCTGATTGTGGTAGCGCTTATCGACGGCGAGCCGACCCAGCAGCAGAACCGGCAACGGGTTGGGCATGTTGCGCCGCATCGTCTTGGGCGCCGCCTCATGGCTGATCGCTCCGGCCGACAGGCTGTAGTAAGCAATAACATTTGCACCGGCACACAACACGAAGCAACGGGAAGCGCCGGAGGCATGATTCTTAAACGCGCGCTTTTTGAGCCATTCGTTTAGGGATGGTTCGCCGCCGTCGAAACCTGCCAACTCATGATCAGCCGTGATCGGCGCGGGCGGCGTTAAATCAAGTGCGCTCATTTCTCCCAGGGCGCTTTCGTCTTGAGCAACCGGCGTAGTTTGTCGGTCGGCGGCAATGGCTGGTCGAGCAGTGCCTGAAATTTAGCAAAGGTGCCTTCATCGACGGTGAAGAATGCTTGGCCGAGCAGCACACCTTCCGCTTCACGGCAGGCGGCTTCAAGCATGAAGTCTGAGCGGCTGCGGCCTAGACGACTTGCGGCTTGGTCGATAAGATCGCGTTGTCTGGCCTTAGCGCGGATGTTGATGGAAACGGAAGCCGCTTCTTTGGTTTGTGCATTTGGCATGGCTATACTCCTTTGTATGCAGCCTGAGCATACATTATTGTATAGAAGGTTACAACACAGGCAGCCCTATTTCCCACGCCCCGCTCCCATCGTTGTGAACAAGTATTTCAAAGCACGTCAGGCTATACTGCTGGCGACTGCAAATCCATTCCGGCCAGATTTGTGCCGGAATGACGGTATAGCGCATTACTGTTTTTAAATAATATGTGATGTTACGCAGTTAGTCGAATTTCGAGCGCTTTAACATTAAGGAGTCGCTAACGCGACACTTGAT
>JBAQYH010000150.1:0-2759 GCA_049299935.1 Methylobacter sp.
GCTTTACCCAAGGAAGCGCCTTCAGCAAATGATGCTTCAGAGGTAGAGAAAAAGCTGAATGAAATCCAGCACATTTATGTAGGTTGGCTTAACTCAAGAAGAGGATCTGACCTGCAGAGGTGGACACTCCAGATCCAGCGTTCCCTCCGTTCATTGAGTGCTTACGCCAAAAGGGAGCTCAACGTGACTCTCCCAGAACAGTCACTGACATGGGAGGTTGCAGATGTCATAGAAAGACACTATTGCCTGCTCGTCATCAGTAAAAACAGAAAAGCAGAGGATGTTAGGAAGATAACGCAACGGTTACGAAAGATTGATTTTCATGAAATACGCTATGCTCACGCTACCGTTCTGAGGATACCGTCTGCTTGCCGAACACTTATAGATATCCATTCCTTTAATTTAAAGGACGAAATTTGCGATGACATCACATTCCATTGCCCGATCAACAATAGTGAAGAGATGATGCATCACTTCTTGCACGTCAGCCAACACATCTTCTGTCGATATGGGGTGCCTCTGTATGAGAGTAGAGTAAACATATTTGAAGAAATCACCAAACTTTACTCCGAAGCACATGAGATAAAGGAGCAATTTATAGAATTACAAATCATGCATCCAGCTAGTAGCACTGGTCAATGGATTAAATCTATTGTTGACATTTCTAATGAGCCCATTTTTAAAGACTCTCATACCGCTAATTTGGCGAAATCCAAAGCAGAAGATTTAGAAAGAAAACTCTCTCTTATTCGAAAGACCAGAGGTGGGCTTAGTGATTCTACTACAAGGGTTACAAATCTTTCTCGTATATCACAAGCCTGTGCGGAATTGGTTGCCTGTGGAGACCTGCAATCTTGCATTAAATGGATAAGGCTCTTCGTTGCAGACATCCCTAAATGGGATTTGCAGTCCATTCAAAAGACTGCGAAGATCCTTGTGGAGGATGAAAACACTTTGCAGTTCTTAGACCAATGGGCACGCAAGAAATCTCCATCTGAAATCCCAATTGAGAGAGTGCCAATCCCTGAGGATCTCAAGGGCTTACCTGATACTCGACTTATACCTGCACTTCTACTGGAGCTTCCACAACGAGTGCTAACTCAAAATGCGGCCAGAATGTCGATTTCGATGCTATCCGGCGGTTATTAAGAGATCAACGACTGAATATGCACATTATCTGAGGATGAGGGCGATGGGGCACACTTGGCAGAATAAGCTGGAATGCCAATTGGCATTCTGTACCTACCTCAATTTTGCTTGGCAATCGGACCTAGTCCGTGAAGCAGCGGAAGGACTCTGTTTACCGATTAGCGCAATCTTGGAGGGCAGGATCGATAGACCGCCACTTCCAATAGAGCCAAGGAATTTTTATTCCCTTGAAACATTTGAATCCCGCCTTGCTGAACTGGGAGAAGCCGGGATAATCTACCTTGACCAGGAAGCCGGGCATTTATTGCTTCCAAGAGATCGCAGACCGTTCGCTGCTCGAACTAATCTCCTCCGTGTCGCTGAAAGACTATGGTCTCACCAGTTGTCTGAATCCAAGATCGCCAGCGCTGTCTTCACGTTTATCCGGGGTTCTGACGAACTCAATGCTACCACGATTGAGTCGTTTAGAGCAATGAGTGCTACTGGTAAAAAGGCATTTCGAGAAAACAAGCCTATCTCGGAAAATGATCTCTTTGGTCAACTACGGGATTGCTGCGTGGCAAGCGAGCTGACAGTCCGGTGTTTCATTGAAGCATGCGTTATTCACGGTGTGATATACCCTTTAAGACAGGAACGGAATCTCCTGACCTGGCAAGGGAATGTCGATTTCTGGGTCTTGCTCGCACAAGTTTTCGGATTGCACGTGGGGATTGAGGGTTTACCCTTCTTGTTTCTTGGGGGAATGCCAATCTGCAATCCACCGGGCAACAACTTGCTTGTCAAAGGAAATATTGGCTCAGGGAAGACAACTTTGGCGTGTAACATTTCCTATGAGGTTGCAGATAAAGGCGGCCTATCGGTTTTTCTTGCTCTTGAGCAAAATGCACAACAGATGATGAATCTTTTCAGTTCGTTCGGGTGGTGCAATGAAGCCGGCATTTGCTTTGAGCAAGTGGATTTGCTTAGTGGGGCTAATGATGAGCAACTACTGGGAAAAGTTCATGATGCGCAACGAAACCGAAAAGGAATGCTCTTACTTGCCTCAGTTCCTCCAGGAGATCTTACAGACGCTTACGACTTGATTGACGATGTGATTTGGAGGTTTGGATCCAAGGTCGAACTATATCCCAAGCTCATTGCCATAGATCCCGTAAATGCGATTAGGGGCGTCGCAGACAAAGAGACGGCTACTCTGAGGCAGACTAGTAGACGCTTGCTGGAGAAGGTCCGCAAAGAGGGGTTTTGCACCTTGCTTGTAGCCGAGGAATCCTCACGTGAAGAATCATTTTTGTTTGAGGAAAACCTGTGCGACACAGTGATTCGGCTGACTGTCAGTTCCGAGGAATACAAACGGAGACTCTTGGAAGTTCAAAAATCAAGGATCTTTCCCTGTGTCAGGGGAGAAAATCGCTTTGTAATCCGTCGAGGCAAAGGGATACGGGTGTACCCTTCGGGGGCGGCCTATGCCTCTGCCAAAAGGGATCGTCAATATGTGCCCTTGGGGAAGCGTACCCGCTCGGGAATTGCGGGTCTTGACGGTATGGTCGGGGGAGGATTGGAGACTGGCACCATCACCACTCTAATAGGTGATGCTGGCACAGGGAAAAGCG